>DATJJL010000049.1:0-7515 GCA_035492155.1 Ramlibacter sp.
CGAGGTGCCGGCCCAGAACCTGATCGGCGAAGAGAACAAGGGCTGGACGTATGCCAAGCACCTGCTCTCGCACGAGCGCACCAACATCGCCGATGTCAACCGCGCCAAGCGCGAACTCGAGCGCCTGAAAAAAATGGCGAAGGGCGAAGGCGTGTGGGACGACCTGCGCTTCCGCGACGAGATCGCGAAGCTCGAAGTCGACGTCGTCGCGCTCGAAATGCTCGTGCTGCGCGTGCTCTCGGCCGAGAAATCGGGCAAGAACCCGCTGGACATCGCGGGCCTGCTGAAGATCAAGGGCAGCGAAATCCAGCAGCGCTACACCGAGCTCATGATGCTCGCGGTCGGCCCGTACGCACTGCCCTTTATCAAGGAAGCGATGGAAGCCGGCTGGCAAGGCGAGTACGTGGGCGCCGCTTATGCCGCGCCGCTCGCGCCGACCTATTTCAACTACCGCAAGACGACGATCTACGGTGGATCGAATGAAGTCCAGCGCAACATCGTTGCGCAAACCGTGCTGGGTTGAGGAGACGACAAATGGATTTCGAATTCACTGAAGACCAGGTTTCGTTGCGTGATGCCGTTCGCCGCTGGGTCGACAAGGGCTACACCTTCGACAAGCGCCGTGCGATCGTGAAGGCAGGCGGCTTCGACCGCAACGTGTATGGCGAACTTGCGGAGCTGGGACTCGCGGGCTTGTATGTGCCCGACGATTTCGGCGGCATGGGCATGGGCCCGGTCGATGGCATGGTCGTGATGGAAGAACTCGGCCGCGGCATGGTGATGGAGCCGCTCGCGCACGCGCTCATTGCCGGTGCGACGCTCAATGCGTACGCGCCCAAAGACGTGAAGTCTGCATGGCTCGGGAAGATCGCATCGGGCGAAGCACTCGCGGTGCTCGCACATGTCGAGCGCAAGGCACGCTGGCGTCTCGACGTGTGCGACACGAAGGCGGCGCAATCCGGCAATGCATGGACGGTGACGGGCGCGAAGAGCGTCGTGCCCGCCGGTGACCAGGCCGACGCATTCATCGTGCCCGCGCAAGCGAACGGCAAGATCGCGCTCTTCCTCGTCGAGCGAAAGGCCAGTGGCGTCAGCGCGCGCGGCTACGTGACGCAGGACGGCAGCCGTGCGGCCGAAGTGAGCTTGCAGTCCGCACCGGCAACGTTATTGACGACCGACGGAATCGCCGCGCTCGAATACGCGGTCGATGTCGGCATCGCATCGACTTGCGCAGAAGCGGTGGGCGCGCTCGAGCGGACGATGGAACTCACGGTCGAATACCTCAATACGCGAAAGCAGTTCGGCGTGGCACTCGCCACCTTCCAGGCGCTGCGCCATCGCGTCGCCGACATGAAGATGCAGCTGGAGCTCGCGCGCTCCATGAGTTACTACGCAAGCCTCAAGCTCAATGCGCCCGCGGAAGAACGGCGCCGCGCCATGGCCCGCGCGAAGTACCAGCTGGGGGTGTCGATGCGCTTCATCGGCCAGCAGTCGGTGCAGATGCACGGCGGCATCGGCGTGACGGACGAATACGTCGGCAGCCATTACTTCAAGAAACTCACGCAGCTTGAACTCACGTTCGGCGATACCTTGCATCACCTCGGAGAAGTCTCTGCCCGCATGCAGGACACGGCCGGCGTGTTCGCCTGACGCCGCTATCCGGCCGAATCTCCTCCTTTCGCACGATTCGTCACGCAAACGCACGATGAAAGATTCGTGCGGCCTTCGTACATTCCGTTTCACGCTGCGGCGCCGGTTTCCGGCAGGTTCACAGCGCAGAGACCAAGGAGATATGAATGAAGGCAATCACCACACTTCGCTGTGTCGGGCTCGGAGCAGCGGTGCTCCTGTCCTGCATGGCCTACGCTGATCCCGGAAACGGACAGGGCGGCGGTAATGGCGGTGGATCCGGTGTCACGGGCATCCAGGGCGCCGTGTCCGCGACGAACTCCACCTGCACGATGGTCAACGGCAACATGTTCGACAGCAAGGACAACGTGTATGTCAAGCCCGGCCCGAGCAATGGCGGCGGCACAGGACTGCAAAACGGTTCGTATTACGTGAAGGTGACATCGCCGGGCGGCGACGTGCTGGGTGCCGGCACGGGAACGACCGCGGTGGTCCTGAACGGCAAGATCAACAACGCGAACTGCGTATCGCTCGACTCGCTGGTGGGTGGCTCGTATGCAGACACGACGAACCCCGGCGGCGAATACAAGGTGTGGGTCAGCACCACGTCCGACTTCAGTGGCGGCACTACCAAAACCGACAACTTCAAGGTGGCGAGCGCGCCCGTGGACAACCCGGTCTACGGCTCGGTGACCATCGTCAAGTTCTACGACGCGAACGTGTCGGGCAACTATGAAGACGGTGAAGCCACGCTCTCCTGGAAGGTGCAGTTGTCCGAGCTCGACGCCGGCATGACGCCTGTGACGTACGCGCAACTGCCGCTGGGCGACTACACCGCGCGCGAATACGAGCCGCTCGGCAACTCCGTGTTGAACGCCCACGCATGGGTGGCCACCAACGCGTACCAGGCGCCCACGCCCGATTGGGCTTACATCGGCCCGAACGGCGGCGGCGGTTACCTGAACAAGTGGCAGACGACGCTGACGACGGACCAGCCCGATGTGACGGTCTCGTTCGGCAACGTGTGCATCGGCCCGGCAACCGGCGGACGCTCCATCGGCTACTGGACGAACAAGAACGGCCAGAATGACATGACCAACATCGGCATGGCATACGCGCTCACGAACCTCGGCCTGATGGTCGACGCCAAGGGCCACTACGTGACGTTCACGACCTACAAGGCCTTCCAGACCTGGCTGAAGAACGCGACGGCCACGAACATGGCGTACATGCTCTCCGCGCAGAAGGTCGCGCTGAAACTGGCCGTGCTCACGGGCACCCTGAGCCTCACCGACCACGTTTACGCTCCGGGCTCGCCGGCCGAATGGGGCTCGAACCCTGCCGGCTTCATCGCGATCGGTGACCTGCTCGCGTTCACCGAGACCGAGCTGTCGCTCAATCCCTACGTGCGCTCGGGCATCACGCTGCGCAACCAGCAGGAAGCCTTGAAGAACGCGCTGGAGAACATCGACGTGAACCGCGCGTCCGTCGCGATGCCGACGCCGGACCCCTGCGGAGCGCTGGCCTTCTAGGCGAAGCGCATCGCAACGAAAAAGGGGCCTGCGGGGCCCTTTTCCTTTCGTTGAAGAAGCGATGCGGGATCAGGTGATGGCGAGCCGTCCTGCCACGCTGAGCATGCGAACGGAGAGCACATGGCCAAGGCCCATGGCGATCTTGAAAGCGGCCTGGGGGAAGCGCTCAGCCATCGTGTCGAAACGATCCGGCGCCAGCTCCCAGAGAACCGAAGCTTCCACGGCCTCCACGTTCGCGTTGCGGACGATGGGCGCGAAGAACGTTCCCTCGCCGACCACCGAGCCCGGGCCGAGCACGGCAAGCTGCAGCCGCGCGTCGCGATCGGAGCGGTACACGCGCAGCATGCCCGACTCGACGAAGTAGAGATTGCGGTCCTTGCCGCCTTGCGAGATCAGCAGCTGGCGGTATTCGGTCACCTGCGGCTGCAGACATTCGGACAGGCCGATCCATGCGAGCTCGTCGAAGTGTGTGCCCAGCGAGTCCCTGCTCTTGTTCTTTCGCGTCGCACGGATAAGACCCGTCAGGTCCACGCGCCTGGTGTATTGCATGCCCCGACCTCCGGAAGGTGATCCCCGGAGAATTGTGGTTCATGGCCTGCTGCGGGGCATCCTGCGTTTGCAGGATGGGCATCAGCGTTTCACGGGAGCGCGTTGGATCTTTGGGACCTGGCCACCCGGCGCAGGCGTATTGAACGACGATGCGAAGGTGCTGCTTCGAAAGCCGCTCGGGGCGAACGCGGCCATCAGCGACTTCTGGTTGTGGTGGCCTGTTTTTTCCAGGATCGCAGTGATCTGGCTGCGCACTGTGTTCACCGACGCGCCGCGGGCAGTCGCGATCACCTTTGCGGAATGACCCTGCAGCACCGAATCGAGAACCTCATGCTCCGCCGGCGTCAGCGGCCGCGCGGTATCGCCGATCATCTGGTCCAGGGGCAGGCCGGCGGATGCGGCCTGCCGCTCGACGACCGCAAGAATCATCTGGCGTTCGGCGGGGTGCTCGACTTCGATCACGAATCGCAGGGGCACGAGATGCACCTGCCATTGGCGGCCGTCGGAGGCGGTGGCCAGCAAGGTCTGCCGCACGGCTGTCGCCTCGACTTCCGACAAGGCGAGCTGCCACGAGTCCTGCAAGTACGGATCGTCGAAGCGAAGGCGGCCCGTGACCAGGCGAAGCGCCGCCGCGTCCATGAATTCGCCGAACGTGTCGTTGCGCTCCACCGCGCGGCCCGCACCATCGGTGATCACGCACGGCAGGGGCAGCATCTCGATCAGGTCCAGCGGGGTCAGCCGGTGGGAGAGCATCCGCATCTTGCTGGACGCCACGTCCGCGCACCGCATGTGCCACACGATCGCCGCAAGGTACTGCAGGAGGGCGCGCGGGTTGCTCACTGCGTCATTCGGGCGCACCAGCACCATCCCTACGGCGCGCGACGGGCCGCAGCGCACGGCAACGCCGGTGATGGAAGGGGTGGTGCAGGCGACGGCTTCGCCGACAGCGCGATCGTGCAGTGCGGACTTCAGGGCGCGTATCGAAAGCGAATGGGCCGTGCCGTCGGCGGGGTCGGCGACCACGGCACCGCCGTCGAACGACGAGAAATCGATTTCGAAGCAAGCAGCCTGCGTTCCTGCGAAGCGCTCGCGCACGGCAGCTACCCAGCGCCTGCGCGCCGACTCGTCGCCCGTGGCCATGTGCAGATGGCCCATGAGGAAATGCAAGGAGCGCGCCTCCGGCCCCTCATCAAGATGCTGGACGAAATCGTCCAGCGATCCAATGCCGAGACAGGTGCTCGCTTCCCCCTCGTCACCGGGAAATTGCATGGCTCCTCACTCCTAACAATTGCTTGCAAGTGTAAGGCGTCCGCACTAGTGCGGTTAAGTACTTTGTAACGGCGATGCGCCGGCGCGACGCTTGGCGCTAGGAATGCAGCCGGGAGTTCTTGGGCAGGTGCGCCATCAGGAACTCCATCTGGTCCGCGAGGATGCGCCGGTTGCGCAAAATGAAATCCTCCCAGAGGCTGGGCACGTAAGGCGTGTAGAGCAGCGACATATGGGCCTGCTCGGGCGTGCGGTTGCCCTTGCGGTGGTTGCAGGCCCGGCAGGCGGTGACCACGTTCATCCAGTGGTCCTTGCCGTTCTGCGCGAAGGGGATGATGTGTTCGCGCGTGAGCTCTTCCTCGTGGAAGTCGCCGCCGCAATAGGCGCACACATTGCGGTCGCGCGCGAAGAGCTTGCCGTTGGTAAGGCCCGGCTTGAGGTCGAACGGGTTGATGTTCGGCACGCCCTTGGTGCCGATGATGCTGGAGACGCCGATCTGCGATTGCAGGCCGGTGACGGCGTTGTAGCCCCCGCGAAACAGCGCGACCTGCGCACCTGCTTCCCACCGCACTTCATCCGCGGCGTAGTGCAACACGGCCTGCTCCAGCGATATCCACGACTGGGGCAATCCCTGGGCCGACAACTTCAAGACCTTCAAAACGCGACTCCTTTGTCCTTGGCGGAAACATCGATCGTGTTCTCTACAGCACAATATACCTTGTTTCGGTGACCCTCCGTGGGCCCCCGCTGCTATCAAAAAGATATCAACCGACAGCGAGCCGATGCAGATATTCCGCGGCTTCCACCATCCCGGCATCGCGGCCGCGTGCGCCCTCACGATCGGCAACTTCGACGGCGTGCACCGCGGCCACCAGGCCATGCTTGCGCTGTTGAACAACGAGGCAAAGCACCGGGGCGTCGCAAGCTGCGTGCTCACATTCGAGCCGCACCCGCGCGACTACTTCGCCAGCATTGCGCGCAAGCCCGACCTGGCGCCAGCCCGCGTCGCGACGCTGCGCGACAAGCTGACCGAGCTTGCCCGCTGCGGCGTCGATCAATGCGTGGTTCTTCCATTCGATGCGCGCCTGTCCTCGCAGGTTCCCGAAGCGTTCATACAGAACGTGCTGGTCAATGGCTTTCACGCGAAATACGTGCTGGTCGGCGACGACTTCCGCTTCGGTGCCAAGCGCGCGGGCGACTACGCGATGCTCGATGCCGCGGGTGCTGCCAATGGCTTCGACGTCGCACGGATGAACAGCTACCAGGTGCATGGCCTGCGCGTATCGAGCTCCGCCGTGCGCGATGCGCTCGCGCGCGGCGACATGGAAGACGTGGCAGCGCTGCTCGGCCGTCCGTACAGCATCAGCGGACATGTGCTGCACGGCCGCAAGCTCGGCCGCGAGCTGGGCTTCAAGACGCTGAACCTGCGTTTCTCGCACTGGAAGCCCGCGGCCAGCGGCATCTTCTGCGTGCACGTTCATGGGCTCGACGGCGAAGCCATCGAAGGCGTCGCGAATCTCGGCATCCGCCCCTCGCTCGATCCGCGCGACGTGAACGGCGGACGCGTGCTGCTGGAGACGCACTGCTTCGAGTGGCCGCAAAGTCTCGGCCCCGAGGGGGGCTATGGCAAAATCATCCGCGTGGAACTGCTGCACAAACTGCACGACGAGCTCAAGTACGACGGGCTCGATGCGCTCAAGCAAGGCATCGCGAAGGACGCCCAGGAGGCGCGCGCTTTCTTCGCGTCCACGCGCCGGCAAACCACGCGCGACCGAATTTAGTGTGGCAAGGCATGTCATGCCGGGTCTGACCCGGCATCCAGCGTCTTTCGCCGACAGCCCCTGGATTGCGGGTCGAGCCCGCAATGACAAGTTCCGGTGCCACATTCCGAGGCTTCCATGACAGACAAGACCGATTACCGCGCCACGCTGAACCTGCCCGACACCCCTTTCCCCATGCGCGGCGACCTGCCCAAGCGCGAGCCGGGCTGGGTGAAGGAATGGGAAGACACGGGCCTGTACAAGAAACTGCGCGCTGCGCGCTGCCAGCATGAGAAGTTCGTGCTGCACGACGGCCCGCCTTATGCCAACGGCCAGATCCACATGGGTCATGCCGTCAACAAGATCCTCAAGGACATGATCGTGAAGGCGCGCCAGCTCAAGGGCCTGGACGCCGCCTACATCCCGGGCTGGGATTGCCATGGCCTTCCGATCGAAAACGCCATCGAAAAGCAGTTCGGCCGCAACCTCTCGCGCGACGAGATGCAGGCCAAGAGCCGCGCCTACGCGAGCGAGCAGATCGCGATCCAGATGGGCGACTTCAAGCGGCTTGGCGTGCTGGGCGACTGGGACCATCCCTATCGCACGATGGACTTCGTGAACGAGGCGGAAGAGATCCGCGCGTTCAAGCGCGTCATCGAACGAGGCTTCGTCTACCGGGGCCTCAAGCCCGTGTACTGGTGCTTCGACTGCGGCTCCTCGCTGGCCGAATTCGAGATCGAGTACGCCGACAAGAAATCGCAGACGCTCGACGTCGCCTT
>DATJJL010000050.1:0-3801 GCA_035492155.1 Ramlibacter sp.
CGAACAGCAGGATCTGCCAGACGCGGCCCATGCTCGTGAACTCGAGACCTTGATTACCCAGCCAGAAGCTGAAGTCGACGCCGCGTTGCTGCAGCGTGCCGAGCCAGCCGCAGGCCGTGGAACCGACGACGATCGCGATCAACGCCCAGAAGAGAACATCGACGCCGAGCTTCTGCAGCTTGGGCTCGCGTCCGCCAAGCAGCGGGGCGATATAAAGGCCCGTGGCGAGCCATGCGGTCGCGATCCAGAACACGCCGACTTGCGTGTGCACCGTGCGGCTCACGACATAAGGCAGCAGGTTCGCGATCGGGATGCCGAAGAACGATTCGCCTTCGACGGCGTAGTGCGCGGTGATTGCGCCCATGCCGATCTGCAGCAGCAGCAAGCCGATGACGGCGAAGAAGTACTTGCGCGTGGCCTTCATCGAGGGCGTGACTTGCGCGCCGAGCAGCGGGTCGGCCTTGGGCGGCACCGCCTCTTCGTCGTGGTTGCCTGCACCGTGCAGCCACAGCATCGCGGCGATGCAGGCCAGGAGCAGGATGATCGACGCCATCGACCACATCGCAGCCGACGACGTCATCTTGTTGCCCACGAGCGGCTCGTGCGGCCAGTTGCTGGTGTACGAAACGCCGGGCTCGTCGGGGCGGTCGGTCGCAGCGGCCCAGCTCGTCCAGAAGAAGAACGCGGTGAGCGCGGCGCGGTCTTCGGGCGAAGACACTTCACCGTCGCGCATGGCGTACTGCTCGCGCAGCTTCGACAGCGATGCGGCGTCGCCGAACAGCGCGTCGTAATGCTCCGCGGTCGAACGGATCGCCTGCGCGCGCATGTCCGACACCGTCACGGTACCGGTCGACGCGTCATAGGTGTTGCGCCGCATTTCCTCCTTCACCACGCCGTCGATCGCCGCGCGTTCGGCGGCTTTCGGCGCGGACGGGTCGGCTGCGAGCGACGTCGCGCGCAGGCCTTGCAGCGCAACGGCTTCGCGGTGCAGCCAGTCGGCGGACCAGTCCGGCGCGACGTACGCGCCGTGGCCCCAGACGGTGCCTTGCTGCTGGCCGCCCGAGGCGAGCCAAACTTGCTGGCCCTTCTGGATCTGCTCACCCGTGAAGAGCACTTGCCCGCTGGCGCTGGTGACGGCAGCGGGAATGGGAGGCGCGGACAGGTAGATCTGCCAGCCGAGATAACCGAGTGCGCCGAACGAGAGGACGAAGACGAAGGCGAGCCATCGCCAGAGGGTGCTGATTGCTTTCATGGTGTCACCTCCCAGCGCATCCGCCGCCGCAGCACGAGTCGTTCGATGCCGAAGTCGAGGCCGGTGCAATCCGCTTGATAGCCACGCGCCACGTGTGGGGGCCGCTCTCGAGGTAGTCCCACGAGAACTCGCCGGGCAGCTCCGCGTTGAACTGGTAATACAGCGGTTTCGGGTCGTGATCGTTCACGAGCTCCATCGCCGCACCGGGGGCAAGCCCGCGGAAGGTCGAGAAGATGAGGGGGTGGCGCTCGCGCGGAATGATCGTCCGCACGTCGACACGGGTGGCTGTCGTGGTCATCGAAGCTCCTTGGTCTGCATAAGGTGTATTTGCGATGCACCTATTGTCGAAACCGCAGGAAACGCGACCTTGATGTGGATCAACGTTGGGGCGGAAAGCGGGCAATCCCGCTTGTGATCAGGCTGCTTTCAGGCGGTGAGCCAGCCGCTTCCGTTCGAGCCGTCGGCGACGTGGATCTCGTGCGGCTCGCAGCCCATGGCAGGCGCGAGCGCGGCGCGTGCGAGCTCGGGGCGGTTGTTCTGCTCCGACAAATGCGCCGCGATCACCTGCTTCAATCCGCTGTCGCGCAACGCAAGTGCGATGGCAGCGGCCGCTTCGTTCGCGAGATGGCCCCAGCCGCCCGAGATGCGCCGCTTGAGCGGCCACGGGTAGCTGCCTGTTTCGAGCATGACCGGATCGTGATTGCATTCGAGCAGCAGCGTGGCGCAGCCGGCCAGCTCCTGCAGCACGTGGTCGCTCGCGCGGCCCAGATCGGTGAGGACGCCCAGGCGCGTCGCGCCGTCCGTGCATGTGAGTTGCAGCGGCTCGCGGGCATCGTGCGGCACGGTGAAGGGGCGCACATGCATCGCGCCGATGGCGATGTCGTGCCCGTCGGCCACGATGTTCAGCAGCCCTTCGAGATCGGGCTCGCCGATGGCCATGTACGTGCCATGGCTCATGTAGATCGGGATGCGTTCGCGCAGCGCGAGCGAACGCGCGCAGCCGATATGGTCCGCGTGTTCGTGCGTGATGAAGATCGCGTCGATGTGCTCGGCCAGCATGCCTGCCTGGCCCAGGCGCTTGCAAAGCTCGCGAATGCCGAGCCCGCAGTCGATCAGCAGGTGGGTGACCTGCGCACCCTCGCGCGCCTGGACGACAGTGGCGTTGCCGCTGCTGCCGCTGCCCAGGTTCTTGAATCGCAGGGTCACATCACTTCAGGTCGTCGGCAAGAAGATTCACGATCTTCTGCGCGACGGGCGACTTCTCGGGCGCACCCTTGGCGTCGAGCACCGACACCGTCGTTTTCTCGCCTTGCGACTTGAGAGCGATGCGGTACTTGACCGGGTTGGACGCTTCGTCCTTGCTGAAAAGCTTGGCCAGCAGGCCGCCGTTCTTGCGGTCGGCGTTCGGCTCGACATAGCGCACGAAATACGTGCCGGCGCTGCGGTCGCGGTCTTCCACCGTGAAGCCGGTGCGATCGAGTGCGAGGCCGACGCGGCGCCACGCGCGGTCGAAGCCGTCGTCCACCTCGAGGGCAGGCGCGCCCGCGACGGTGGTGACATGCGACGTGGGCTTCGCAGGTGCTGCTGCGACGAGCGCCTTTGCCTGGTCGGCCGGCGTTCCCAGCTTGACCATCAGGCGGCGCAGGAACTCGTCTTCGATGCCCGGATCGGCGGGGCGCGGCTGCCACACCGTGGTGTCCTTGGTCGTGGTGTTGTAGACCTCTTCCATCCCGCGATGGCTGATGTAGATCTCGGTGCCGCCGCTTGCGGTGCGCTCCATGCGCGTGCGGAACTTGTCGCGCTCGGACGTGGAATACACCGAGTCGATCACCTTGCCCAGGATGTTGCGGATGAAGTCCTGCGGAATCTTCGCGCGGTTTTCGGCCCAGTCCGTCTCCATGATGCCCAGCGACGGCTGGTCGACCGTCAGCACGAAGCCGTTGTCCTGCCAGAACTCGCGCACCGGCTCCCAGAGCTGGTCGGCCGGGCGATTCACCACGAGCCAGCGCTCCTGGCCGGCGCGCTCGATGCGCACGTCGCCCAGCGTGGTTGCGGCGGTGGGCAGGGCGGGGGCTGCCTGGCCGACGGCGTAGCCGCTGGCCGTCACGGGGCCGCCGGGCACCTGGTAGCGCGAGTCGCGCGACAACTGCGTGAGGTCCGGGGGGACCTCCAGCGGCTGGCCCTTGCCGGCACTCTTGTAATCGATCTTTTCGCCCGTGAGCATCGAGCAGGCGGAAAGCAGCAGTGCCGCGGCGGCGAGCACGCCGAGTCGAACTTGGAAAACCTTCACATCGTCCCCTAGAAATTCAGTGCAAGAGGCCGGCGGAGCGCAGCGCGGCTTCGACGCCGGCATGGTGCTGCGCCGACAGCGGCGTCATCGGCAGGCGCAACGCGCCGCCGCAAAGGCCCATGCGGGCCATCGCCCATTTGAGCGGAATCGGATTGGCTTCGACGAAGAGCCACTTGTGCACGGGCATCAGCTTGCGCTGGATCTCCATGGCCGTCTTCGTGTCGCCGGCGATGGCGGCCTTGCAAAGCTGCGCCATCTG
>DATJJL010000051.1:0-2174 GCA_035492155.1 Ramlibacter sp.
GTCGTAGTGGGTGGGCAGCGCCACCTTCACGAGGTTGGCGATGAGCACTTCCGGTTTGGCATCGCTGCCCGCAGGCATCGTGCTGCCATACGTGTACGCGAAGCGGCCCACGGGGCTGTCGATGAACTGCACGCCACGGAACTTGGTCGTTGTGCGGGCTTCATGCGGCGGCAGATGCCGCAGCGACAAGAAGCGGCCTTGCGGATCGGTGACCCGAAGCAGGAACCCGGCGACGTCGCGCTGCAGCGTGACGTATTCGCCCGTGGGCGCCGTGATGCGCACGAGCTTGCCTTGCGCATCGAAGGTCTGGCGGTTTCCGTTGGTGAGCGTCAGGCTGTATTCGAGCGAACCCGCGACCTGCTGGGCGCGCAGGCTGCTTTGGCCGGGCTCGTTTGTGTTGTAGACGGTGACGCCAGGCTCGAACTGCACCCACGCCTTTTCGTAGCGCGTTTGCGTGCCGTCGCCTTGATAGACGGTGATGCGGTCGCCGCCCGGCACGAAGGCGAGTTCGGCTTCATAGCTCAATCGCCACCCGCGCCCGAGGATGCTGCGCTGGTCGGCCAGTGCCGCTTCGCTGTTGTAGTAGCGAACCAGCTCCAGCCCCAGCACGCCGGGCAACGCGGGCATGTCCACCTCGCGCTGGAACTTGTTGCCGCTCGTGACGTTGATCGGGTTGCCGGCTGCCTTGTCGCAGGTGGGCGTGCCGGTGGTGGGGTTGGTGTTGCAGCATGTGCCGGGCGCGCAGGTCTGCGCTGCGACCGGGCTGAGAAAAGCAAGCCATGCCAGTGCTGCTGCGAGCAGCATCTTCTTGTTCATCGAACCCTCCGCTGATGTTCTTTTAAAACGCGAGGGTCGGATGCTAAGAGCTCAATTCGCCAAGATTGGCTTGGATGCTCGTGCCTATACTTTTATCTAGGCATGCGCGCCTTTGTGTGCCATCGACCCCGGCCTTCGCCGGGGTGACAAATTTCAGTCGACCAGGTTGCGCAATTCCCGCAGCGCCACCGACAGCATCGCCAGATCCGGCGCAGTGAGTTCGGCGAGTTCACTGACTAAACGTCGTGCACGCGCGAAGGCCATCGGGTTGCGCTTTTCCCAACCGGCGAGCTTGTCGGCCGCGCTGCCGTCGCCGCCCTTGACGGCATCGAGCGCGATGGAGCGATGCAGGTCCGCCAAGTCGTCGGCAAGCGCGAGCTTCGCAAGCGCCTGCCAATGGCTGTCGGCAGGCAAGAGTTCGATCTGCTGGCGCAGCTTCTCCAGGCCAAGCCGTTCGCCGACGCCGAAGTGAACGTCGGCCGTGACATCGAGCGGTCGGCCTGCACCTTCCGCGATCTCCGCGACATCGAGTGCGCTGTAAAGACGTTCGCCACTCGCCACCTGTTGCGCAAGCTGCAAAGGAACGCCTGCTTGCATCCACGCCACTGCATTCGGCGACTGCGCGGCATCCGGTTCGAGCCGCGTGCGCAACGCCTGCACGGCGGGCGCAAGGCGCTGCACCACCTTTTGCGTCGGCTCCGACAGGCGGCGCGAGCGCAGGAACCACGCGGTCGATCGCCAGATCAGGCGCCGCCATTCGAGGATCATCTGCGCCTGCACTTCGTCGGGCACCTTGTTGTCCAATGCCTCGATCTTTTGCCACAGGTCGACGCTGCCGAACGATTCGCGTGCGAGCAAATAGCCGCGCACGACTTGCGCCGCCGTCGCGCCGCTTTGCTCGCTGAGCTGGAAGACGAACGCCGGCCCGACGCGGTTGATCATGCTGTTGATGACATGAGTGGCGATGATTTCGCGGCGCAGCGGATGCTTGTCGACATAGCCTGCAAAGTCCTTCGCAAGCTTCGCGGGGAAGTAGCGGTGCAATGCCGTCGCGACCCAAGCGTCTTCCGGCAGGTCGGACGCGATGAGCTCGTCGTACAGCCACATCTTGCTGTACGCGAGCAGCACAGCCTGCTCCGGCGTCGTGAAGCCCAGGCCTTTCGCCTTGCGTTGCGCGATCTCGTCGTCGCTGGGCAGGAACTCGATACCGCGATCCAGCCGGCCCTGCTTTTCGAGGAAGCGCATGAAGCGCACCTGCTCTTCGAACATCGCCGACGACATGCGCCGCCCGAGCGACAGCGCCTGCGTCTGGAAGCAGTTGTCGCGCAGCACGAGCTGTGCAACCTCGTCGGTCATCG
>DATJJL010000052.1:0-7283 GCA_035492155.1 Ramlibacter sp.
CGCCAGCCTGATCGCAATTGGCGCGAGCCGAACATCCAGGTGTGGAACGTGAACCTGCGCGGCGACCGCTCATTGACACTGCGCCACACACGCCACAACGACAGGCCGCTTGACAACAGCGCCGAAGAAGTTGTGAAACACGTCGCGCGCCTCTGGGGCTTCCGCGTGCGGCTTGAGAGTGTGGATGCGCATGATCGGGTGTTGCAGCACTGGGAAGTGACGCCGGTTTCGCAGCAGCACTGAAGACACTTGCGTCCCTCCACAGCTTTGGGGGAAGGCTGAGTCTTTTCTGACCCACAGACTTCGGTATGACCGAAAGTTGAAAACAATGCGACTACGATTCGCGGCGTTTCAACAAACCAAAGTTCGAGAGGGAAAGAAATGAAGAGCATCCGCCGCCAGGCAGGCCAGGGCATGACGGAATACATCATCATCGTCGCGCTCATCGCAGTTGCCGCGATCGCCGTGTTCCAGTTCTTCGGCCAGACCATCCGCAGCCAGACGGCCGGTATCGCGCACGAAGTCTCCGGCCAGTCCGCTTCCACGGACATCACGAACGCCCAAACGTCTGCCAATTCCGCGGCCGAAGAAGGCACCAAGAAGAAGGGCCTGGACGCCTACACCAACGACAACTCGCGCGGCAGCAACTAAGCCAAGCGCTCGCAGTTCTCAATCCCACCATGGTCGCCCGCGGATTTCCGCGGGGCGCAGCCATGCGTGCGAGGAAGTTTCAACAAGGTCAAGCGCTGGTCTATGGACTCTTTGTCCTGATCGGCGGCTTGGCTGCGCTGTTCTTTCTTTTCAACGCAGGCCAGCTCACCCGCGAAAAGACCAAGCTCGTGAACACGTCCGACGCCGTCGCGTACAGCGCCGGCGTGATGAACGCGCGCGCGCTTAACTTCGACGCATACACGAATCGAGCGATGGTGGCCAACACGGTGGCTATCGCGCAGCTCGTGAGCCTGTCGTCGTGGGTGCAATACGCCGGGAACATTTCGACGTACGGAAACGACTTGGAGAACCCCAAGTTCGCGCTGTTCTATCCGTCGTACTTCGCGGCGGCCGAGTCGGGCATGTATTTGCAGGAAAGCCTGAACGATGCCGGCACGCTCGAAAAGCTCGAAAAAACTTCCGACGCGATCGTGCAGGTGTTGTCCGGTGCGCAGCAAGTCACCTACGCATCCCTGTTGCCGCTGCGGCAGGCCGTCATGAAGCAGGTCGCGAACGCCAATTACCAGAACGACGGCACAGTCCAAGTGGAGTCCTTCACGCTGCCCACGAGCGACTTCCTTTCGTTCGTCCAGCCCTACAGCGGCGAGGATCGGGCGCGCTTCGCCGAGGTGGTCACAACATCGGCAGACAAGGACAGCTTCGTCAAGAAGCGCAGTTGGAAATTGCCCGGATACTGGGCCGACTGCGCTTCCGCAGCTCCCCGTGTCGATTGGCTCGACAGGCGAGGCGGCACGAACCTCTCCGTGAACTTCGATCAGTGGGAAGCACTGGACACGCTCTCGGAGAAGAGGTGGCATCCGAGCAACTGGCTGGACGTGCTTTGCAGCGCGGTCGGGGAAGCACCTCAGTCCTGGGGCGGCAACATGGCCGCCGACAACGCGTCTCCGGACTTCGATTGGCAGGCCTACGACAACTCCATCCCTGTCAATCCAGGTTCATCGTTCGGCGGGCTGATCACATCGGAGTCATGGGGCTACAAGGGCCTCCCCACCTTCTACGACCTGTCGTCCGACGCGCGCGGACAGGACGACCCGCGACTTCAATTCAGCGTGCGCCTTCGCCGCGACAAGAGCCAGACGGTCACATCGGAAGGGCGTTCCGATATCAAGCCGACACCGCGCCTGAACGCGTATGCCGCGCAGCCTGCGGGAGGCAATGAGCTGGTAGCGGTCTCCACGGCGGAAAACTATTTCCAGCGCGATGGCGACGCGAGGGACAACGCGTACGGCGCGAGCCTGGGCAAGCCGCATGAGATCGGGAGCCTGTTCAACCCGTATTGGCAGGTTCACCTCGTGAGGTCCGATGCGGACATCCGCCGCGCGCAGGCTTTGCAGGGAGTGGTGCTGCCATGACATCGCATCGCCAGCGCGGCCAGGCGCTCACGGAATTCCTCGTTGCTGCAGTCGCCGTCGTGCCGCTCTTCCTGTTGATCCCCCTGATCGGCAAATACCAGGACATCAGCAACAGCACGCAGATGGCGAGCCGGTACGTGGCGTTCGAGGCGACGGTGCGCAACGACAGCACGAACAGTTGGGAGCCCGAGGGCCAGCTCGCGCAGGAAGTCGTGCGGCGCTTCTTCAGCAACCCCGATGCGCCGATCAAGACCAACGATGCCGCGGGCAACTTCAAGGCGAACCAGAATCTCTTCTGGCGCGACCCGGTCGACAAGCCCTTGATCGCCGATCTCGGCAGCGACGTGAAGTTGACGTTCGGCCCCGACGCAAGCACCACGCAGTCCGGCGCCTTCGCGAGCATCGCTGACGAGGGCAAGCCCTTTCCCGGCTACGAAGAACTCGGCTTGCAGACGCGCGGCATCTACACCGCGCACGTGGCCGTGAAGCTCGCCAACGTTCCGTCGGGGCTGAAGTTCTACGAGCCTTTCGACAAGCTCGACCTCACGATGACGCGCAGCACCAGCATCGCCATCGGCCCGTGGACCGCCAAGGACCCGGCGCAGGTCGAGTCAAAAATCGCAGGAAGCGCCGCATTCTTCCCTGCGGGCAAACTCGCGGAGGTGAGTCCGCTTGTCGATGCGGCAGTGACCATCATCGATGCGCCCGGCGGCATCAGCGGCCCCAAGCTCGGCAAGCTCGACTTCTGGCGCGACGTGGTGCCCGAAGACCGCCTGAGGAGCGGCAATTGAAGCGCGCATGGATCATCGCCGTCGCTGGGCTCATGGTGTCGTTCATCGCAACATCGTCGCCTGCGCAGGATTGGCCGCGAGTGCCGATGCCCAGCGAAGTGCGCGCCTTCGACATCGCGCAGAGCATCACCTTGAACGCGATGCCGATGCGATTGCAAGGCTTCGTCTCCAGCATGCCGGCCGACAAGCTGGTCGAGCTTTTCCGCCAGGGCATGGGAAGCCCGCTGGTCGAAAGCCGCCTCGGCGCGCAGAGGATTCTCGGCCGCATGCAGGGCGAGTTCTACGTCAGCGTGCAGATCGAACCGGCCGGGCAGGGCTCGCGCGGCACGACTGCAGTCACACATTTGAAAGCCGCGCTCGATGGTCGCGAGGCCGCTCTGCGCGAGCGCGAGGAATTGACGTCGCGCCTCCTGCCGGGTTCTCGCGTGCTGAGCGAGACGAACTCGCGCGACGGCGCAAAGTTGTCGCGTCATTTGGTGTTCGTCAACGGCTACGGCGAATCCTCGAACCGCGAGCAGCTCAAGAAGCTCTTGCAGCAGGACGGCCTCGCATTGCAGTGGGAAGGCCGTCCCGGCGACGCCTTGTTCTTCAAGAGCGGTGCGATGCAAGGGGCAGAGCCCAAAGAGGCGATAGCCACCATCCACCAGGGCGACGACGGGCGAACCACCGTGGTGCTCAACGTCGTCACGCAACTGAAGGCGCCCCAATGAAAAGCATCGCCAATCGAAGGCGCGGCCAGTCGAGCATGGAATTCGTCGTCGTGTGTGCCGCGATCGCTCTGACGCTCGGCATCGGCATGTCGGACGACACCAGCGTCCTGCGCCAGCTGCTCGAAGGGTTCAGGACGGGCTACCAACGGCTTTCGTACTCGCTGTCGCTGCCGCTCTGATTCATGAAAAAGACACATCGATGAAATTCCCGATTCGCCTTCGCGCCATCAAGCCGAGCAAGACATGGATCGTGCTGGGCGCATCCATCGGCATCGGCCTGCTGGCAGCGCTTGGTGCACGCAGCTACCTCACCAACCGCGTGGCCGAGATCGACGCGAGGGCGCGCGGCCGCAGCGTCAACGTCGTCGTGGCCAAAGGCGATCTTTCGAAGGGCACGAGGCTGTCCGCCGACACCGTCGCCGTTCGCAGCATCCCGCTCGAATACGCGCATGCATCGGCAGTGGTTCCCGAGCAGTTTGACCGCGTCGAAGGCCAACCCCTGGCCTTCAATGTCAAGGCCGGCGAAGAAATCGTCTGGAGCCTGCTCGAGCCCAGGAGGCCGCCGACCTTTTCCACGCGTGTCGAAGCCGGGCGACGCGCGATCACGGTCGCCGTGGACGAAATCAATTCCATCTCCGGACTGCTGGAGCCCGGCGACGTGATCGATCTCATGCTCACCGTCGACCAGAAGGGCAGAAAAGTCACCGTGCCCTTCATGCAAGGCGTGCACGTGATGGCAACAGGTCAGCGCGCCGTGAACGACCCGAAGACCGGCGAGCGCAAGACCTATTCCACCGTGACGCTCGACGCCGACCCGACACAGGCGCGCAACATCATCGTCGCGCGCGACGCCGGCCGCATCACCGCACTACTTCGCAATCCGCAGGACAGCGCCGGCGCGCGTTTCAGTCAACGCGATCTGTCGGAGTTGCTGGGCAATGCGTTGCGACCGGGAGCGTCCGAAATCCCGGTGCTCTACGGGGGTCGCAGCGGCAAGCTTTCTCCCGAAGCGCTGAACCTCGCACGTCCCGCGAAGAGCGAATCTTCCAATCCCGATGGCGACCTCGCGCCGCTCTCGCCAATTTCCGCATCGGTATCACCATGATCAAGGTATTTCTCGCGCTGCTTTTGTTGGCAGCGAATGTGCACGCGCAGGACGCGACTTCCGCCACGATCAACGGCTATGCGGAACAGCTTCGGCCCACGGTCGTCCGCAAGGGCGGCAAGAAGAACGTGGCCTACGCGCCCATCCAGCAGCCGAAGGACGAAGCGCAGATTCCCGAAGTCGACATGTTCGTCGGCGAATCGCGTGTGTTTCCCGCGCCGGGCGTCGGTCGCATCGCCGTGGGCAACGGCTCTATCCTCACCGCTGCCGCGCTCGACGGCAAGGAGGTGATCCTCTTCGCCAACGCGGTGGGCACATCGAGCCTGTTCATCTGGAACGACGACGGCCGCTACCAGCGCGTGAAGATCAACATCGTGCCGGGCGACACCAGCCGTTATGCGCGCGAGATCGCTGCCTTCCTCGCAGGCATCCCGAAAGCGAAGACGTCCATCATCGGCGACAAGGTGATCGTCGAAGGCGAAGGCTTAAGCGACAGCGACCTCAATCGCATCGACATGCTCGCCAAAAAGTATCCGCAGATCGTCAACTTCACCGATCGCGCGGGCTTTGAGCAGATGGTGATGATCGACGTGAAAGTCGTCGAGTTTCCTGTCACCGAACTGCGCGAGCTCGGCCTGAAGTGGAACGGCGTCGGCGGCGCCGCCATCGGCGGTATCTGGTCGCCGGTGCGCCGGGGAAACGCCGGCCCATACCAGGTCAACATCCAGACGGGGCAGGGCAACTCAGCACCGATCTCGAGCGCCGGTGGCTCGTCGAGCGGCGTACCCTTGCCGGCCGGTCTCAACATCCTGAGCGCCGTGAATCTCGGGCTGAACGCAACCCTGAATGCGCTGGAACAAGAGGGCAAGACGACGGTTCTGGCGGAGCCGCAACTCTCGGCGCGCAACGGCTCGAAGGCAAGCTTTCTCGCGGGTGGCGAGATTCCTTATTCGGTGTCCAACCTCACGGGAACCACCGTGCAGTTCAAGCCTTATGGCGTGAAGCTCGACATCCTGCCGAAGGTCGACCGCCATGGCGCCATCCGCGCGACGATCGACACGGAGTTCAGCCAGATCGACAGCTCGGTCACCACGGCGACCGGCCCTGCGCTGCTCACGCGCAAGACCAGCACCGAGTTCAACGTGCAAAGCGGCGACACCATCGTGCTCAGCGGGCTGGTGCAGCGCGAGAACTCCACCAACGTCGACAAGGTGCCTTTCCTCGGCGACGTGCCCGTGCTCGGCGCGCTGTTCCGGTCGAAGAAGTTCCAGGACAAGGAGACCGAGCTGGTCGTGTTCGTCACGCCCACCGTCGTGGACAGCCGCTCGCCCGGCGTCGTCGATCGCGTCCAAAAGACGAACGAACGCCTGGACGAGCGCCTCGGGGCGCAGCCGCACCTGACGCAGCCCTTGCAACCCGGCACCGACATCGGCCGGCCGGACGTCAAAAACTGAAAGCGCGAAATGCTGCAGGTCGAAATCGAAATGCCGGACGGCACGCTGTCGCTGCTCGACGTCCCCGAGGACAGCGTGATCGGCAAAGGCGCGCAAAGCGAGATCCGCCTCGACAGCTGGCGCGTGGGCAAGGAACACGCGCGCATCTTCAAAACACCCGGCGGTGTGCTCGTGGAAGACATGGGCGCATTCGGCGGCTTGCAGGTGAACGGCGAACGTGTCGACGGGCAGTACGGCCCGCTAAATCCCAGCGACATCATCGAGATCGGGCCGTTCAAGCTGAAGGTGCCGCAGTCGCATGCTCCCGAACGGACGGCCGCCGCCGTGCCTCGTGTGGCGGCCCCCGTGCATGCACCGGTGGCACCCGCGCCCGTTGTTGTTGCCGCTCCCGAACCCACGCGTGCGGATGCAAGCCTCAAGCAACGCGAATTCGAATGGCGCAAGAAGATCCATTCCGCGCTGATCGATGCGATGGACCTGCGTCGCCACGACGTGTCGCGCATGACCGACGAGAAGCTGCGCGCCGACACCAGCCAGCTCATCCTGCAAATCGTGCGGCAGATGGAAGACGAGATTCCCGCCGACCTCGACCGCGACCTGCTGCGCAAACAAGTGCTCGATGAAGCCGTGGGCCTCGGCCCGCTTGAGGAGTTGCTCGCCGACGACGGCGTTTCCGAAGTAATGGTCAATCGCTTCGACGAGATCTTCGTCGAGCGATCGGGCAGGCTTCAGCGGCACTCGCTCACCTTCACCGGCGACCGCGCAGTGCTCGGCGTGATCGAACGCATCGTCGCACCGCTGGGCCGCCGTATCGACGAATCGTCGCCGATGGTCGACGCGCGGCTGAAGGACGGCTCGCGCGTCAACGCGATCATTCCGCCCCTCGCGCTCAAAGGCCCGTGCCTCACCATTCGTAAATTCTCCAAGCGCAAGCTCGATGCGCAGGACCTCGTGCGTTTCGGCTCCATCAGCGATCCGATGGCGAAGTTCCTCGAGGTGTGTGTCGTTGGGCGCAAGAACATCATCGTTTCCGGCGGCACGGGTTCGGGCAAGACGACGCTGCTGAACATCCTGTCGAACTTCATCCCGCCGACCGAGCGCGTCATCACGGTGGAGGACGCCGCCGAGCTGAAGCTGCA
>DATJJL010000053.1:0-11451 GCA_035492155.1 Ramlibacter sp.
GTTCGACAGCTCGCCGCCGAGCTTCACGGTGGTCATCACCTTTTCGCCGCGCACGCTGTCAACGGTGAGCACGATCAGCCCGTCGTTGAGCAGCAGCAGGTCGCCCGACTTCACGTCGCGCGGCAGCTCCTTGTAGTCGAGGCCGACGCCGTGGGCATCACCGGGCTCGGCGCGGCCCGCATCGAGCACGAATTTCTCGCCGGGCTGCAACTGGACCTTGCCCTGCGCGAACTTGCCCACGCGGATCTTCGGTCCCTGCAGGTCCGCCATGATCGCCACCTCGCGGCCGGCGCGTTGCGCGCAATCGCGCACGAGCGTCGCCCGATCGATGTGGTCCTGCCCCTTGCCGTGGCTGAAATTCAGCCGCACGACGTTCACGCCGGCACGGATCATCTGTTCGAGCAGTTGGGGATCGCTCGAAGCAGGGCCGAGCGTCGCGACGATCTTGGTGGAGCGTCGGGCCATGGATGCGTTCTCCTTGTTTTGGGCCATTCTCGTCGAAGCGCGTGGCAGGCGTCGCTCAGCCGTTTGCGCGCTTCTCGAGAATTTCGAATGCGGGCAGCTTCTTGCCTTCGAGGACTTCGAGGAAAGCGCCGCCGCCCGTCGAGATGTAGCCGATGTTTTTTTCGATGCCGTATTTCGCGATGGCCGCCAGCGTGTCGCCACCACCAGCGATGCTGAAGGCATCGGACGCCGCGATCGCGCGGGCGATCGTCTCGGTGCCCTTCGAGAACGCGTCGAATTCAAACACGCCCACAGGCCCGTTCCACACGATGGTTCCGGCGGACTTCAATTGCTCCGCCAGCTTGCGCGCCGTCTCGGGCCCGATGTCCAGGATCATGTCGTCGGGCGACACGTCCTTCGCGGCCTTCACGGTCGCCTGCGCATCGGCAGCAAACGTTTTCGCGACGACGACATCGGTGGGGATGGGCACTTCCGCCCCGCGCGCCTTCATCGCTGCAATGACGGTTTTCGCTTCGTTCACGAGGTCGGCTTCGGCCAATGACTTGCCGATGGGCAGCCCGGCCGCGAGCATGAACGTGTTCGCGATGCCGCCGCCCACGACAAGCTGGTCAACCTTGCTCGCGAGCGATTGCAGGATGGTGAGCTTGGTCGAGACCTTCGAGCCCGCCACGATCGCGGCGAGCGGGCGCTTCGGATGCGCGAGCGCCTTCGTGATCGCATCGATCTCGGCCGCGAGCAGCGGGCCCGCGCACGCGACTTTCGCAAACTGTGCGATGCCGTAGGTCGTCGCCTCGGCGCGGTGCGCGGTGCCGAACGCGTCGTTGACGTAGATGTCGCACAGCTTGGCCATCTTCTGCGCGAGTTCGGGGCTGTTCTTTTTCTCGCCCTTGTTGACGCGGCAGTTCTCCAGCAGCACGACGTCGCCCGGTTTCACGTCGACGCCGTCGACCCAGTTTTGCTTGAGCGGCACCTCGCGCCCGAGAAGTTCGCCCAGGCGTTTGGCCACGGGCGCGAGCGAATCCTGCGGCTTGAATTCGCCTTCGGTGGGCCGGCCCAGGTGCGAGGTCACCATCACCGCGGCGCCCGCATCCAGCGCCATCTTGATGCAAGGCACCGACGCGCGGATTCGCGTGTCCTCCGTGATGCGGCCGGCATCGTCTTGCGGGACGTTGAGGTCGGCGCGGATGAAAACCCGCTGGCCACGCGCGCGGCCCTGGGCACACAGATCGGAGAAGCGCTGGATGTTCATATCCCTACATTCTAGAAAGTGCTACCAGCCCAGCCCCAGATGCAGCGGCAGGTACACAGCCATGCCGCCCCCGATGGTGAGCAGCACGCTGCGGCGCCAGAAGAAAAGCGCGGCACCGATGGGCGCTGCGAAAAGGCGCGCATCGCGCCACGTGGCGATGAGCTGCCCCGACTGCATGACGATTTCGGGCGCGATCACGCCCGCAAGTGCAGCGACCGGCGCGTACTGCAGCGCTCGATCGGCCCAGCCCGGAAGCGTCCACGGCTTGTCGAGGATGAAGAAGAAGCAGCGCGTGAGCACCGTCACTGCCGCGAGCCCGACGATCACGAGCATCGTCCACAAGTCGGTGCCGTTCACGTTGCTTTCTTCCACGCGACGGGCCCGCGCCGCTCGAGCCAGAAGCTCACGGCCACCGCCGAGATGATCGCGATCACGATATTGAGTTTCAGCGGGAACGAATACGCTGCAACGGCGGCGCCGCCTGCGACGAGTGCCGAAAGCTTTCGAAGCGGCGTGTTCGCGAGCGAGCAAAGAATGCCGATCAGGCACAGCACACCCGCGAAGCCCAAGCCCCAAGATGCGGGCACCAGGTTGCCAAGCACGATGCCTGCAACACCGGACGCCATCCAGCTGGTCCAGGTCACGAAGTAATTGCCCGAGAGGAACGCTTCCTCCTCGCGCCACTGGGTTGGCGTCGAGCCTGGGTGCGCAAAGCGCTTCGTGAACATCGCGTAACTCATGTCGGCTGTGAGATAGCCATTGAGCATGCGGCGCCACCTCGGCATGTGCATCATGTACGGCCTCAGGTGCAGGCTGAACACGACGAAGCGCAGGTTCACGCAAAAGCCCGTCGCGAGAATGATCCACCACGGCGCGCCCGCGACGATCAGCGGAATCGCAGCCAGTTGCGAGCTACCCGCGTACACAAGGAAGGTCATCGCGAGCGCCTCGACGACGCTCATGCCCGACTTGACCATCGCCACGCCGGTCATCAATCCCCAGGCGCTGATGCCCGTGGCGAGCGGCAGCATGTCGCGCGCAGCTTCCTTGAACGCCGGATGCGTGTAGTTCGCGCGCTGGAAGAACATCAGGCGGCCGCGTCGAATCGCTTGCCGGGCTCGAGCGCGAAACCGCGCAGGAAATCGGCACTGGCCAGGCGTTTTCCGCCGGCGCGTTGCAGCTCGGTAATCTGCAGCCACCCGCCGTCGCCGCAAGCAACGCCGATGCCTTGCTCGTCAATGGCAACGATGGTGCCCGGCGCAGCGGCGCCACGGCCCTCGAGCGAAGTCGCGCGCCAGATCTTGATCGCTTCGCCGCCGATGTGCGCGGCGGCTCCCGGCGCTGGATTGAAGGCACGCACGCGCCTTGCGATCACCTCGGCCGGCTCGGCCCAGTCGATCGCGCTTTCGGCCTTGTCGATCTTGCTGGCATAAGTGACGCCTTCAGCGGGCTGAGGTCTGCGCTTGAGGCCGCCACAGGCTGCGAGTTCCAGCGCTTCGACGATCAGGCGCCCGCCGAGCGAGGCGAGCTTGTCGTGCAGCGTGCCCGTCGTGTCGTCGTGCGCGATGGGGATTCGCTCGATGAGCAGCATGTCGCCCGTGTCCAGGCCCGCGTCCATCTGCATGATGGTCACGCCCGTTTCGGCGTCGCCTGCTTCGATCGCGCGGTGGATCGGCGCCGCACCGCGCCAGCGCGGCAAAAGGGATGCATGAATATTCATGCAACCGAGACGGGGCACATCGAGCACCCATTGCGGCAGGAGGAGGCCGTAGGCCGCGACGACCATCACATCCGCAGCTGCCGCATCGATTGCGGCCTTCGCTGTCTGTGCGTCTTCCGGGTACTTGCCATCAAGCCGCAGGCTGCGCGGCTGCGCCACGTCGATGTGGTGTTCGAGCGCGAACTGCTTCACGGGCGAGGGCTGCAGCCTCATGCCGCGGCCGGCCGGGCGGTCGGGCTGCGTGAGCACGAGGGGAATGTTGAAGCCCGCGGCGTACAGGCGCTCGAGCGCCACACGCGCGAATTCAGGAGTGCCGGCGAAGATGACGCGCACGTTAGGAAGTCGATTGGAAGTGGATCAGCGGAACGGGAAACGGCGATCGCGCAGCTCCATGGCCTGGTGCGCGCGCCCGACGATGCCGTGCTCGTCGAAGTACACGTAGTAGAACATGTCCGCGTTGGCGATGTCGCGCCAGCGGTAGGTCCAGATCGGGCCGCGCCAGCTCGCAACGCCGTCCACCTTTGCAGGCGGGCCGAATTCGCGCTCGACCTCGGCCATGGTCCAGCCCGGCTGGATGCGGTTGAAATTCTCGAATGTCAGTGCCTGGTACTTGCGCACGACATTGCCTTGCGCGTCGACGTCCACCATCCAGGTTTCCTGGCCCAGCGGCTGTTGCGAATACTGGCGGCGCTCGCCACCGCCTGGCAGCGGCACCACACGCGTCGGGGCGACCGTGCATGCGGCGAGGAGGGCGACGGCCGCAAAAATTGGCCAGCGCATGGCGCTTTCCTCAGGCTCGTGCCGACTCGCGCTGCGCCTTCAGCATCTTGGACTTGATGCGATTGCGCTTGAGCGGCGACAGGTATTCGACGAACACTTTGCCGAGCAGGTGGTCCATCTCGTGCTGGATGCACACGGCGAGGATGCCTTCGGCCTCGATCGTGCGTGGCTGGCCGCTCTCGTCTTGCGCAGTGACCTTCACGCGCGAGGAGCGCTCGACGCCGTCGTACACACCCGGCACGGAGAGGCATCCTTCGTCGTTGACCTGCATTTCCTCGCTGGCCCAGACGATCTCGGGGTTGATCAGCACGATCGGGTGCTCGCGGTCTTCCGACACGTCGATGACGATCAGCCGTTCGTGCACGTCGACCTGCGTCGCGGCCAGGCCGATGCCGTTGGCTTCGTGCATCGTCTCGAGCATGTCGGCAACGAGTTCGCGGATGCGAGCATCGACGGTGGCCACGGGCTTGGCAACGGTGTGCAGCCGCGGGTCGGGGTATTGCAGGATGTTAAGAAGGGCCATGGCAAGCGCGGTCGGTGTCGCTATTTTCGCTACTTTTGGGCCGAAGGGCTTGTGCGAAGCGGCATAAACGTTGCCGGATCAAGGGCTTGGACGGAGAATCCACAGTACTTTGTCAAGACTTTGGACCGCCATGCTCAAACAGAGTTCGCCTCGCCGTCCGGCCGCATGGCCCGTCTGCATCGCGATCGTGGCCGGCCTCGCAGCCGGCGCGGCTCACGCGCAACACTATCCGATCACGCCGACGCAGCGATCCACCGCCGAGCAGGTCGCCCATGCTGGCGTGCCCTTGTCCGAGCTCGCGCCCAACGCGCCGGATCAGTACACGATCAAGCGCGGCGATACGCTCTGGGGCATCTCCGGCATGTACCTGAAAAGCCCGTGGCGCTGGCCCGAGCTGTGGGGCATGAATATGGAAGCGGTGCACAACCCGCACCTCATCTACCCAGGGCAGGTTCTCGTGCTGGAAAAAGTCGACGGCATGGCGCTCCTGCGCCTGCGCGGTGAAGGCGGCGGCAACGAGCCGATCGACACCGTGCGCGTTTCGCCGCGAGTGCGCGTCGAGCCGCTGCCCGATGCCGGCGCAATTCCGATGCTGCAGCCGAACGTCATCGAACCGTTTTTGGCCGAGCCCCTGATCATCGACGAGGCCGCCCTGAAGGCCGCGCCGCGCATCGTCGGCGTCCCCGAGGATCGCGTGCTGCTCACGCGCGGCGACCGTGCCTATGCACGCGGCCTCGCGGCAACGCCGTTGATGCTGAAGACACCGGGCCGCGTGGACACATACCGCATCTTCCGCAATGCCAAGCCGATCACACACCCCGTGACAGGCGCGCTCCTCGGCTACGAGGCCGCCTACCTCGGCCGGGCCGAGCTGGTGCGCAGCGAAAGCTCGCAGGTCGTGCCGCACAAGTATTTCCTCTTCACGAAAAACGAGACCACGGTCGTGCCCGCCACGATCGACATCGTGTCGGCGAAGGAAGAAGTGAGCACCGGCGACCGGCTCCTGCCCGAGCCGCCCCGGCAGTTCCTCACGTACGCGCCGCATGCGCCTGCTGCGCCGACGTCGGGGACGATCGTGTCCGTCTACGGCGACGCGGTGTCGATCGCCGGGCAGAACCAGGTCGTCCTGATCGACAAGGGCACGGCCGACGGCGTCGACAACGGCACGGTGCTGGCCATCCTCAAGACCGGCGAGCACCGCCGCGACATCACGCAGGACGGTGAGCACGCGAACATCAAGCTGCCCGACGAGCGAAACGGCCTCATGATGGTGTTCCGTCCGTTCGAGCATCTGTCGTACGCGCTGATCCTCGACATCACCGATACCGTGCAGGTCGGCGACCGCGTCGCCAGCCCGCGCTGATCGCCCCCGCTCCGATGAACCGCGAGGAACTCGCCGGGTGGCTGCGCCTTGCGCTGACGTACGAGATCAATAACGCAGCGGCAAGGCGGCTTCTTGCCGCTTTCGGTTTGCCTTCGGCGATCTTTGCCCAGTCGCGCGCAGCGCTCGAAAGCGTGGTCGGCACCGAAGGTGCGAAGGCCGTTCTCGAAGAGCCCGCCGGGTTCGCCGAAAAGCTCGAGGCCACATGGCATTGGCTCTCAGCGGCCGAGGCGAACGCGCCGCGCACCGTGCTTGCGCTGGGCGACGCGCGCTATCCCGCAGGCGCGCTGCAACTGCCGGACCCGCCCCTCATGCTCTATGCGATCGGCCAGGTTCCCACGCCGTGGCCGGACGCAATCGCCATCGTCGGCAGCCGCAATCCGACAGCGCAGGGACTCGCGAATGCGCGCGAGTTCGGCGCCAGCTTCGCGCGCGCCGGGCTGACAGTCGTCTCCGGCATGGCGCTCGGCATCGACGGCGCGGCGCATGACGGTGCGCTCGGCGCTGCCGCGCCCGGCATGCTCGCGACGGTGGCCGTGATCGGCACGGGCGCCGATCGCGTGTACCCGAGCCAGCATCGAGACCTCGCGCATCGCATCGCGGCCAACGGCATCATCCTGAGCGAATACCCGATCGGCACGCCGCCGCTGGCGCAGAACTTCCCGAAACGCAATCGCCTCATCGCGGCGCTGACGCACGGCACGGTGGTGGTCGAAGCGGCATTGCAATCAGGCTCGCTCATCACCGCGCGACAGGCCGCGGAGCAGGGCAAGGAAGTGTTCGCCATTCCGGGCTCGATCCACTCACCGCAAGCACGCGGCTGCCACGCGCTGCTGAAAGACGGCGCCAAGCTGGTGGAGACCGCACAAGACGTGCTTGAAGAATTGCCGCAGCTTGCGCACCGGGCGAAACCGCAGCGCAAGGAGAAATCCGCAGCGCAGCAGCCCGCGGACGCAGGCGACACCTTGCTCGACGCACTGGGCTTCGATCCTGCGAGCCTCGATGCGCTCATCGCGCGCACTGGCATCGCTGCGCCCGAATTGCAGGCGCGCCTGCTCGAGCTGGAGCTTGCGGGCGACGTCGCACGTTTGCCGGGCGGATTGTTCCAGCGCGTGGGCAGCGGCTGATCTCGCGCAGCATCTGCGCAACATGCGCGCGCACGGCGCGAGTTCTCGGCTATATTGGCAATCAATGTTCGATGTGCTCGTTTTCGTCTACGAACACTACTGGCGCGGCGATGCCTGCCCCGAGCTTCAGCAACTGGAACGCAGGCTCAGCGCCCACGGTTTCGAGGCGGAGCAAATCCACGAAGCCCTCACCTGGCTCGACGGCCTGAATTTCGCGGCGCAAAACGCCGCCGCCGAAGAAATCACCATCGCGCCCGTCGCTGCATCGGCATCCAGCCTTCGCGTCTACTCGCCCGGCGAGCAAGAGCATCTGGGCGCAGAGTGCCTCGGATTCATCTCGTTCCTGGCAAGCTCCGGTGTCTTGCCGCCCACGATGCGCGAACTCGTGATCGACCGCGCAATGGCCGCCTCGGGCGAGCCTGTCTCGCTCGACGACCTCAAGATCATCGTGCTGCTGGTTTACTGGAGTTTCGGCAAGCAGCCCGATGCGCTGGTGCTCGACGAACTTTGCGACTCGCCCGAAACTCGCGTCGCGCACTGACGGCGCGCAGTGCACGCACTTACTGGAACAGCCGTTCGGGATTTGCGTCCAGCTTGGCCAGCGCATCGCGCGTTGCGCGCACAGTGAGCGCTTCTTCCTCGGCCGGCAGCAACAGGCCGGCCTGCAGGTAGGCCGCAAGGCGCTTCGCCTGCACCAGGTAGCTTCGGCCGCCGCGCGCGGCGAAGAGGTGCAATTGCTTGCGCTCGCTGCGCCACACGTACTGCACCTGGTTGATTGCGCCGTTATGGTCCAGCGCGAACCAGTTGCCCAGCGGCAGCTCGTTGGCCCAGGAGATCATGCCCGCGCTCGGCTGGGAGCCGCCGTCGGCGATGACCTCGATCATCGACGCGTCGATGCCCAGCATCATCTCGATGCTTTCGCGGTCCAGCGGCAGGTCGGTCTCGGCGTCGCCCGCGACGAAATCTTCGAGGTGCTCCAGCCGTTTGGACATCGCCTCGATCCGGTCGTGCGGGATTGCTTCGGTCTTCGACAGGAAAGCGTCGGCGAAGATGTCGCCGACTGTCTTGATGTAGGCCTCCTGGTCCTTGCCCACGATGCCCACCAGCGTCATGCCCTGGCGCAGCCGCTGCAGGAGCTTCGGCAGCTCCTGGATCACCTTGGCGCGCTCGTTGCGATTCGGCTTGGCGCTCGCGGCCCAGACGAGTTCGGAAGCCGCGTTCTTGAAAGCGAGCGTCTCCTCGTGTTTCGGCCCGTGCTTGATGGCCGACAGCGCAAGTACCTCGGCCCAGATCTTGAAGAGAAATTCGCGGATCTCGTCGCGCACCGGGATGTCGGCCAGGAGCTTGCGCATCTCGATGGTGTATTGGATCGCCATCGTCTCCTTCTGTTCGACCTGCTGCGCGATGCTGACCACTTTCTGCGTCGCGCCTTTTTCGGTGAGGAACTTCGAGAGGAACTTCTGGTTTTCGTCGTACACGAGCTGGAAGACGCGCCGCCCTGTTTCCGGGTATTGCTCGATCACCTGCACGATGCGCTTGATCTCGGTCTCGAGTGCGCTGCCGCCGATGGTTGCAGCGTCGAACCCCATCACCACCGAACCCATGCGGTCGATCAGCTGGCGCGCCGGATGCTCGAGCGAACCGAAGAACTCGGGCTCGGCGATGGCCACGCGCAGCACCGGCATCTGCAGGCGCGCGAACCACACGCGGATCGCGGGCGGGATGCGCTCCTCGGACAGGATGCTCTGGAACATCAGCGCGACGATTTCGATCGTGGCCTTCTCGGTGTCGGTGGACGCCTTTTTCTTCAGCTCGCCCGTGCGCTGGCGCAGGTCGACCGCAACCCGCTGTACCGCGGCGTCGTCGTAAACCACGACCGCGTCATCGGCCGGCCCGCCCGGTCCGGCGGGCTGCACGACCGTGTCGTGCAACTGGCTCACCTGCTGCGACAGCGCCTCGGCCAGCGCAGGCGAAGGACGCGTCTGCGGCGCGGCGTCGTAGCCCACCACGCGTTCGGTGAGCAACCGCTTGAGCTGGCCCAGCACACCGCTGGCACGCATTCGCGCGCGCGCCAAAGGCGGGCTGGAAGTCATCATCCGTGTTTCGTCGGAGATGCCGGTGTGGCCTCCTCCTGGCGGGGCGCTGCCGTTCGATGCCTGTCGCGCACCGGCCGAACCGCCTGCATGACCCGCAGGCGCATGGCGGCCCGCAGGGGCATAGCCGGCGGGCGCTTGTGCGCCTGCTCCTGCGCCGGCGTATCCACCGCCGGCGTAACCGTTTCCGGCAACGCCGCCCCCACCGAAGCCGCCGCCCGCGGCGCCGCCACCTTGGCGTCCGCCTGCGTAGCCGCCAGCTGCATCGGCCTGTGCGCCGCCATAACCACCACCGTGTCCGCCACCGCCTTGTCCGCCGCCGCCTTGTCCGCCGCCACCTTGTCCGCCACCGCCGTGTCCACCACCCCCATGCCCACCGTAGCCGGCACCGGTATAGGCCGTCTCCGGGAATCCATAAGCGCCGCCGGCACCCGCAGCCCCGCCCGGCAACGATACGGGCGCGCTGCCCCAGTCGCCGCCGGGGCCGCTGCCTCCCATGCCGCCGGGGCCGCCCGGATCGGTGAGCGGCTCGCCCGCGCCGTGCGCCTGCGTCTGCGCCGGCTGGCGCGCCGGCACATTGCCGGCAACGCGTCGCACACGCTTGCTGAAATCGATGTCGCGCATCACGTTGTTCGCGACGAGGAATTCATTGGCCTGCGTGTAGGCCTTCGGCAGGTGTTCGAGCAGCACGCGCTGGATCGCTTCCTGCGCAAGCCCCCACGCTTCGCTCGACAGGTCCGCGGCGAACCACTGTTCCACGATCAGCTGGCACAGCGCCTCAGGCCGCAGGATGTCGCTGGGCGCCTGGTCTTCGCCATCGAGATGCTGGACACGCACCTTCAGGTCGTTGAGGTCCCACACCGCCTTCTCGGAAATGACGAGCGCGATGCGCGACGCCATGATCTTGTGCTCGACGACGGCCTCGTCGACGAGCTCGAGGTTCAACGCTTCGAAGCGCACGCGCGTTGTGGCCGATGGCGGATCGATGGCCTTCTGCCAGGCTTTCGCCGTGCCCTGCAGGAACGCGGTGCCTTTCTTGTCGAAATCCATCATTGCGTCGCGCCGGTCCTGATTTTCTCGCGCGCCTGCCGGCGTCTGCGCGAGTTCGACGAGGCGGTTGCGGATCTGCTGGCCCATCGGGGCCAGCGCGGCTTGCGCCTTGGCAACGAACTGCTCCCGCGCCTTGCGCGCGACGAGCGCGCCGTTCCCGGGAGGTCGTTGCGGGGCGGCCACGTCGCTTCTTGCCTTCCCCTACACCATTGCGCCCGCGTTCGGGTCGTTGGGATCCGAGTCGCGTTTGGCGGAAGACGACACGAGGTCTTCGCGTTTGACGCCCAGCCACATCGCGATGGCCGCAGCGACGAACACCGACGAGTAGATGCCGAACAGAATGCCGATGGTGAGTGCGAGTGCGAAGTAAAAGAGGGTCGGCCCGCCGAACAGGAGCATCGACAGCACCATTGCCTGCGTGCAACCGTGCGTGATGATCGTGCGGCTGATCGTCGACGTGATCGCGTTGTCGATGATCTGGATGGTGCTCATCTTCCGGTAGCGGCGGAAGTTCTCGCGCACCCGGTCGAAGATCACCACCGATTCATTGACCGAGTAGCCGAGCACGGCCAGTACTGCAGCGAGCACCGCCAGCGAGAACTCCCACTGGAAGAACGCGAAGAAGCCCAGGATGATCACGACGTCGTGCAGGTTGGCGATGATGGCCGCCAGCGCGAACTTCCACTCGAACCGGAAGGCGAGATACAGCATGATGCCGCCCGCCACCGCGGCGAGCGCATAAAGGCCGTTGGTGACGAGCTCCTCGCCCACCTGCGGGCCCACGAACTCCGTGCGGCGCAACTGCACGTTCGGCGCGTCGGCCCGAAGCGCAGTGAGCACCTTGTCGCTTTGCTGGGCGGAGGTGACGTTCTTCTGGGCGGGCAGCCGAATGAGCACGTCGCGCGACGTGCCGAAGTTCTGCACCGACACGTCCTGGTAGCCGAGCCCCGCGATGGTGCGGCGGACCTTCTCGACATCGGCAGGTTGCGAATAGGCGACTTCCATCACCGTGCCGCCCGTGAACTCGACCGAAAGATGCAGGCCTCGCGTGACCAGGAAGAAC
>DATJJL010000054.1:0-4139 GCA_035492155.1 Ramlibacter sp.
GCGGCCCATGGTCTTGAGCGCCTCGCGAAGCGCCGGCCAATTGTTCGGGTCGTGGTAGCGCAGGAATGCCTTGTGCAGGCGACGGCGTCGCTCGCCGCGCACGATGTCGACGGCGTCGTCCGCCTGAAGTTGGCGATGCACTTTGCGCAGCGTGTTGCGGCCCGTGTGGTACATCGCCGTGGCCGTGGCCATCGGGCTCGGATAGAAGGTCTGCACCTGGTCCGCGCGAAAGCCGTTGCGCTTGAGCCAGAGCGCAAGGTTCATCATGTCGTCGTCGCTCGTCCCCGGGTGCGCCGCGATGAAATACGGAATGAGGTACTGCTTCTTGCCCGCCTCGGCGCTGTACTTCTCGAACATCGCCTTGAACTTTTCGTAAGCGCCGATGCCGGGCTTCATCATCTTGGTGAGCGGGCCCTGCTCCGTGTGCTCGGGCGCGATCTTGAGATACCCGCCCACGTGATGCTGCACGAGCTCTTTCACATACTCGGGCGATTGAACCGCGAGGTCGTAGCGCAGGCCCGAGCCGATGAGAATTTTCTTGACGCCTTTCAGCTCCCGCGCGCGGCGGTACATATGCACGAGCGCCGAGTGGTCGGTGTTCAGGTTCGAGCAAATGCCCGGGTAAACGCAAGACGGCTTGCGGCACGCGGCTTCGATCTCCGGCGACTTGCAGCCGATGCGGTACATGTTCGCCGTGGGCCCGCCCAGATCGGAGATCACGCCCGTGAAGCCGGGCACCTTGTCGCGAATCTCCTCGATTTCGCGGATCACCGAGTCTTCGCTTCTGGACTGGATGATGCGGCCTTCGTGTTCGGTGATCGAGCAGAACGTGCAGCCGCCGAAGCACCCGCGCATGATGTTCACCGAAAAGCGGATCATGTCCCACGCGGGAATCTTGGCGTCGCCATAGCTCGGATGCGGTGAGCGCGCATACGGCAAGCCGAACACATGGTCCATCTCCGCTGTGGTGAGCGGGATGGGTGGCGGCGTGAGCCACACGTCGCGATCGCCGTGCGCCTGCACGAGAGCACGCGCGTTGCCCGGGTTGGTCTCGAGGTGCAGCACGCGGTTGGCGTGCGCGTAGAGCACCGCGTCGGACTTCACCTGCTCGTAGGAAGGCAGGCGGATGACGGTGTGGTCGCGATCGAGTTTGATGCGCGGGTTGGGCACGAAGGTCAAGACACTGGATGCCGGCTCAAGGCCGGCATGACAGGAGTTTGTCATCGCGGGCTCGACCCGCGATCCAGTGTCTTTCTTGTCCGATGTGTTGACGTACGGATTGACGTGGTCTTCCACGCGCCCCGGCTGGTCCACCTCGGTCGAATCGATCTCGACCCACTCTTCGGCCACGCCTCGCTGGATGAACGCGGTGCCGCGCACGTCGGTGATGTCTTCGATCTTCTGCTTCGCGGCGAGGCGATGCGCGATCTCGACGATCGCACGCTCCGCATTGCCGTACAGGAGGATGTCGCCCTTCGCATCGACGAGCAGCGAGCGGCGAACCTTGTCGGACCAGTAGTCGTAGTGCGCGATGCGGCGCAGGCTCGGCTCGATGCCGCCCAGCACGATGGGCGCATCGGGAAACGCCTCGCGGCAGCGCTGCGAATACACGATGGATGCGCGATCGGGCCGCTTGCCGCCGACATCGCCGGGCGTGTACGCGTCGTCGCTGCGGATCTTCCGGTCGGCCGTGTAGCGGTTGATCATCGAATCCATGTTCCCGGCCGTCACGCCGAAGAACAGGTTCGGTTTGCCCAGGGCCTTGAACGGATCGGCGCTTTGCCAATCGGGCTGCGCGATGATGCCCACGCGAAAGCCCTGCGCTTCGAGCACGCGGCCGATCACAGCCATGCCGAAGCTCGGATGGTCGACATAGGCGTCGCCGGTGACGACGATGATGTCGCACGAGTCCCAGCCGAGCTTGTCCATCTCCTCGCGGCTCATCGGCAGGAAAGGCGCCGTGCCGAAGCGGCTCGCCCAGTACTTGCGGTAGCTGGTGAGCGGCTTTGCGGCGCGCGCGAAACGAGAGACGTCGACTGGGGCGTTCATGAGGGTCCGGGGGGGAACCCTCGATTCTACGTTTTGCCTACTTTTTAAGCTCCAACTGGCCGCGAATCTCCCCACCGGGGTGTTTGGCCGTGTGGATGTTCACGTAGCAAAGGCCGGCGGCCAGATCGCCGAACTGCGCTTGCGTGAGTTTTCCCGTGCCCTCGGCGGACGTTGCCCCGGCAACGCCGGTGAAAGGAACGATCACGCCGGCGTTCTTGCCCTTTTCCGCCGGGCCGTGAATATGGCCCATCGTTGCCGGGCCCGTCAGGCCGCTGTACGAAACCTTCCACGTCAATTCGTTCGTCGAGGTGTTCACCGTCACCTCGGCCGTGCCTTTGCCCTGGCTGTCGGTGGCAGGCGGCACTTCCTCGCCCGCAGTGAGGGTGGCGGTGTACACCTGCACGTTCGCAGGATGACCCATCATGCCGCCCTCGTGCGCCATGTGATGCGCGCAGCCAGACAGCCCGAAAACGATGGCCATCGCCATCGCGGAATGCACGAATGCCTTGCGTTTCATGAGTCGTTCTCCTTGTTGGATGTGCGTCGACGCCGCATTCTGTTCACGAATCAATCTCCCGGTGTGCGGGAGAACCCGAACAGACGCGGCAATGGCCTACGGCCCGCCACGCGCCACGTTCATACAGTGGTCGCAGGCCCGCGAAAGGCGCGGACCATTTACCGAGGAACCAACCATGGCACAGCAGAACGACATGAGCCGCGATCAAAGCAAAGACAAGCCCGAAGCCGGTGAACAACAAGGCGGCAGCACGCAGCGCCAGCCCGGTCAGCAGAACCAGGAAAGCCAGCAGCGCAAGGACCAGCAAGGCCAGGAGCAGCAGCAGGGACAGCAGCAGGGACAGCAAGGCCAACAACAGCGCCAGCAGGACGAAGACAAGGATCGCTGACCAGACCCGGTATCTGGGCATGTGGGCAGAATGCTGGCGTGCCTTCACCCCATGACATCCAGCCCGGCGACGTGATCGCGTTCTGGCGCGACGCCGGGCCTTCGCGCTGGTTCAAGAAGGACGAAGCTTTCGATCGCCAGTTTCGCGATCGTTTCATTGCCGCGCATGAGGCCGCAGCGCGTGGCGAGCTCGACAGCTGGCAGCGCTCACCCAAGGGCGCCCTCGCCCTGTGCATCCTGCTGGATCAGTTCCCGCGTAACGCTTTTCGTGGCTCGGCGCGCATGTTTGCAACCGATGCGAAGGCGCGCGATGTTGCGCGAGCGGCACTGCAATCGGGCTTCGACCAACAGGCCGGCGAACAGATGCGCCAGTTCTTCTATCTTCCGTTCATGCATTCGGAGCAGCTTGCGGACCAGGACTTTTGCGTTGAGCTCACGAGTCGCATCGGCGAAGAGTCCGCGCGGTACGCGCGCATGCACAGGGACATCATTTCGCGGTTCGGGCGCTTTCCCCATCGCAACGCCGTGCTCGGCCGTGAGACGACGCCCGCGGAGCAGCGTTTCCTCGACGAAGGCGGGTTCAGCGGCTAGCGAGCCACGTCTTGTAGAACTCCGCAAACGCGCGGGCTTTGGCCGAGACGAACCGTCCCGGCGGAAACACGGCGTGGATGCCGCCGCGCTTCAGGTGCCACTGCGGCAACACACGAACGAGCGCGCCTGTTCCCAGTGCGTCCGCAGCGCTGTATTCATCGAGCGCCGAAATGCCCGCGCCCGCGAGCAGCAAGCCCCGCAGCGGGGCGACTGCATCGGTGCGCAGTTTCGACGCCATCCGCACTGTCCGTGACTGGCCGCGTGACGATGTGAACTTCCAGGTCAGCGGCGTCTGCATCAGCGTGAGCGATATCCAGCGATGGCGCGCGAGGTCATCGGGGCGCGAAATGCGTGGCGCGGCTTCGAGATACGAAGGCGCGGCAACCACGAACTGCTCGAACTCGCCGAGCTTCACCGCGCGCAAAGTCGAATCGCGCAACCAGCCGAGCCGCAGGGCAACGTCGATGCCCTCTTGCAAGAGATCCACGACGCGGTCGCTGGCGCGAAGGTCGATCTCCAGCGCCGGATGCGCCGCCGCGAAAGCCGCCACGGCGTGCGATGCGACCTGCCCTGCGTATTCGAGCGGCGCGGCGAT
>DATJJL010000055.1:0-25235 GCA_035492155.1 Ramlibacter sp.
GTGCGCGACAAGATCGCGGGCGATGTCGACGAAGCCGTGCGCCTGCTGCTTTCCTGGTCGTGCGATGCGGACGCGAACATCCGGCGCTTCGCGAGCGAAGCAACGCGCCCGCGCGGTGTGTGGTGCGCGCAGCTGGAAGCGCTCAAGCGCGAACCCTGGCGCGCTCTCGCGTTGATCGAGCCGCTGAAAAGCGACCCGAGCCGCTACGTGCAGAACTCGGTCGCGAACTGGCTGAACGACGCGAGCAAGACGCAGCCCGAGTGGGCCGAGAAGGTCTGCGCGCGATGGGAGCGCGAATCGCGCACGGCCGCCACAAGCTATATCGTGCGCCGCGCGCGACGATCGATGCGCGACGCTACTGCGTCTTGATCCCGCGAGCCTGGATGATGCCGCCCAGCAGCGCGGTGTCCTGCTTCACGCGAATCGCGAGGCCCTCGGGCGAGGTGCCTGCCACCTGCCAGCCTTGCACGAAAAGCTTCTGCCGGATGTCGGGCGTGCGTGCGATGTCGGCGATCAGCTTCGACAGCCTGTCCACGATGGGCTTGGGCATGCTCGCGGGCCCGGCGGCGGCCGTCCAGATCTCGAGCTGGAAGCCATGCGTGACACCTTGCTCGTCGAGGCTCGGGTACTCGGGCACGAGCGGGCTGCGTCCGCTGGACGTGAGGCCGATCGCCTTGAGTTTTCCGGCGCGCACTTGCGGCTGAGCGATTCCGGGCGGCAGCAGCGCGAGCTGGATCTGGTTCGTCATCAGCGCGTTGATCACTTGCGGGTTGCCCGGATAGGGCACGTGCACCGGGTCGATGTTCGTCTTGCTCTTGAGCAGCTCCATGCCGATGTGGCCGACGGTGCCGACGCCGGGCGATCCATAGCTCCACTTGTTGCCGGCGTCGCGTGCGGCCGCAAAGAATTCCTGCGCGTTGTGCCCAGGCGCAGACGTGGATGCAGTGAGCAGCAGCGGCGCCGTGCCGATGAGGGTGATGGGAGCGAGGTCCTTCACCGGGTCGTACGGTGTCGACGGATTGAGGATCTTCGCGATCGTCATGTTGCCGTTGATCATGATGCCGATCGTGTGGTTGTCCCTCGACTTCGCCACGATGTCCGCCGCGATGTTGCCGGCCGCGCCCGGGTGGTTCTCGACGATCACCGTCTGGCCGAGCGCTTTCGAAAGCGGATCGGCGATGGTCCGTGCCACGAGGTCCGGCGTGGATCCGGCAGGAAAGCCCACCATCAGGCGGACCGTGCGCGTTGGCCAGTCCGCGCCGCTGGAAACCTTCTGCGCCCACGCGGGAACGGCGAGCGAGGCCGCCGCGGCGGCGAGCAGGGTGCGCCGGTCGATTCGTTCGTTTCGTTGGTTCATGCAAATACCTTGGTGCAAATGTTTTTGGGATGCGGCCCGCAATCGTAGCCGACCGCCCTCAAAAGTTCAGCGGGCGGATCAGCTTGCGCGAATCGGACGGGACGGCGTTTGCGGCTTCCTGCAGCCATGCGAGCGCGCCGTCGGCATCGAGCTGCCGGTCGGGCAGCATCGCGAGGGCCACCTGGAATTTCAGCACCAGGCCGTTTGGCAGCGCGTCGGTTTCGCGCAGCCCGCTCGCTACAAGTGCCTGCGCGCGACTGGTGACCTGCTCGGTCGTCGTCGGCCCTTCGATGAGCAGCGCGAAGATGTGGTCGCCAACGCGCGCGGCCATGTCGATGTCGGTGGTGACCGCGCGCAGGCGCGACGCGGCGACGACGAGCGAACGCTCGGCCGTGTCGCGGCCGTACTCGGCGACGATGGCGTTGTAGTTCGCGATCTTCACGACGAGCAGTGCGCACGCATGCCTGAGCGCGCCGCAGCGTTGCAAAGCAGTCTCCAGGCGTTGCAGGAAAGTGCGTGTGTGCGCGAGGCCCGTCAAGGCGTCGTTGCGCGACAGCGCCGACGCGCGCACCTGCGCCTCCCGGCGGCGCCCGCCGCGCAGGCTCAACGCATAAAAGAGAATCGGCATCTCCAGCGCCGCGCCGATCGACACGCCGTACCGCGTCAGCGCCGACACAGGAATCAGGCCGAAGGCCCGCGCGATCGGGAAGATCGCCATGACCAGCACGGGGAGAAAGCCGACCGAGATCACGCGGATGTACGGGTCTTCGCCGTGCAGCCATGCGGCGGCGAGCAGCGCGACGATGACGACGAGGGAGAGCGAGGTCATCGTGATCTGCAGCAGGAAGGACGCTCGCGTGACCAGCAAGGCGTCCAGTGCCACCGAAGAGAGCAGCGCGGCCATCAATCCCCACATCGATAGATCGAGCGCGCGTGAGAATCGCGCCGGCTCGGTGACTGATCGAGTGAACCACAGGCCCGCCGCGGCAGAGATGCCCGGCAGCACGAAGGTGGCCAGCTCGTTCCATCGCAGCCACTTGTCCCACACGTGCTGCGCGCCGACGCCGAGGTAAGCCATCTGGCCCACCGCGAGCGCAGCGACGTACACAGCGTAGAGGGTGAAGTTCCGGTCGCGAAAGGCGATGCCGTTCGCCAGGGAGACCACCGCGATCAGGGCGGCGATGCTGAAATAGCCCCCCAGAAGGAACTGCTCGCGCTCACGCGAGGCGAACAGCGTCGACTGGTCATAAATGACGAGCGGCGACGCGAAATCCACGCGCGAGTGCTCGATGCGAAGCCAGTAGCGGACCGGCTTGCCCACGGGGCCCGAGAGCTCGAACGTGGGAAGGCGGCCGGGCAGCGGCCATTGCGACACGGGCTGCGAATCGCCGGCCTCCTCGGTGACCCAATGACCCTGCGCGTCGCGATAAAAGAACTGGGCGCGGTCGATGCCCGAAGAGCCCAGTTCGATGAACCAGCGCTCGAAGCCGCGGTTGATCGCATCGAACTCGAACCACAGGGCGGTGCCGTCGATGCGATAGGTCTGGTCCGCCTCCCGCAGCCTCCAGGGAATCGAATCGCCGGCTGCTTCCAGTGCGTCGGGCGTGGCGTGGCGGGCCTCGTCGATCCAGAAGCGCGAGCGCGCGATCAGCGCGATCGCCTCGTGCTCGTCGCCAAGCATGATGGGCGCGGCTGCCGCGTCGGCACGGGCTGCGCCCACCTGGGCTGAGGCGGCAACCAACCAGCCGAGGCAAAGCAGGGCCAGCCATGCGCGGATGGTTCTTGTTCGCCTCACTCATCCATTGTTGCAGCAAATGGACGGGCCAAAAGAAAAGCCCGGCGAGAGCCGGGCTTGTCGTTGCGCGGACGCGGCGTCCGAACTTCAGGCGTACTGCGCGAGGGCTTTCTTCATTTTCTTCATTGCCGCCGACTCGATCTGGCGGATGCGCTCGGCGCTGACGCCGTACTCATCGGCCAGCTCGTGCAGCGTCATGCCGCCCGAGCCGTCGTCGTTCACCCGCAGCCAGCGCTCCTCGACGATGCGGCGGCTGCGCGGATCGAGCGTTTCGAGCGCCGTCGCAATGCCTTCACTCGCCATCTCGTCGCGCTGGTGCGACTCAATCACCGCCGTGGGCTCATGGTTCGCGTCGGAGAGATAAGCGATCGGGCCGAACGCTTCCTCGCCGTCGTCGCTGGGCGACGGGTCGAGCAGCACGTCGCCGCCGGACATCCGCGCTTCCATCTCCATCACTTCCTCGCGCTTGACGTTCAGCTGGCGGGCCATCACGTCGATCTGCGCGTCGGTCAGGGTGTCGCGGTGTGTCTGGGCATCGGCGTCGTCCTTGAAACCCTGCTTCATCGAGCGCAGGTTGAAGAACAGCTTGCGCTGCGCCTTGGTGGTGGCGACCTTCACCATGCGCCAGTTCTTCAGGATGTATTCGTGGATCTCGGCCCTGATCCAGTGCAGCGCGTAGCTGACGAGGCGCACGCCCTGGTCGGGGTCGAAGCGCTTCACGGCCTTCATCAGGCCGATGTTGCCTTCCTGGATCAGGTCGCCATGTGGCAGGCCGTAGCCCAGGTACTTGCGTGAGACGGACACGACCAGCCGAAGGTGCGAAAGCACGAGCTTCCCGGCGGCCTCGATATCGTTGTTCTGGCGGAAAAGCCTTGCGTATTCCTGCTCTTCGTCGTGCGTGAGCATAGGCAGCCGGTTGACCGCCGAGATATACGCGTCCAGATTGCCCAGAGACGGGACGACCGACCACGGGCTCGCCATCGCGAGGGCCGTGCTGCCGGGCGTCGTCAGAGAGTCGGACATTCAGGGACTCCTTTCATATATGGAGAATATGTTAGCACTCTCTTTGACAGAGTGCTAAGGTCGAAGTTCAGTCCGACCCCACAAAAACCGAGGGTAATCCCGGACTTCGCCCGCCGAGATCACCAGCGAATGCCGAGCCTGAGGAAGAGCTTGGCCAGTACGAAGAGCGGGCCGACCCACAGGTATTGGAGGTCATCGAGGAAAGAAGGTTTCCTGCCCTCGAACTTGTGCCCGACGAACTGCGCAATCCACGCAACCACGAACACAGCGACGGAAACTGGAAGCAGGGCGACGCCCAGCGACTGAACCAGGGCGATCGTCGCAGCGGAAACCACAGCCATCGTCCCCAGGAACACCCACGAGCCGATTCGCGCGTAGTAGACGAGGCTGGCGGCCAGGAAAGCGTACGCCGCCCAGGGGTGGATCGAATAGATGAGCCCGACGAGGCTGATCATGATCAGGGGAATGGCGACGCAATGGATGGCGCCATTGCGAGGGTCGCGATGGCTCTCCCCGTAGTGGGCGAGCAATTGGTCCACACGGCGCGTCGCAGCTGCCGTTCCTTCCCCGGTCATCGTGTTCATCGCTGGTCTCCTTTTGGAAGAATGGCAGGATTGTCGAAGGGGCTGCCATGCAAGACTGTACAGATCGCGACATCGTGACCGTGACCACGACGGTCGGCTCGCTGGACGACGCCAGGCGCCTCGCGCGCGAGATCGTCGAGCGCCACCTGGCCGCGTGCGTGCAGCTCGACGCTATCGCCGCTTCAGTGTACCGGTGGGATGGCCGGCTTTGCGAAGACCCCGATGTGCGGCTGTCGATCAAGACCCTGGCCGGACGCCGCGCGGCGCTGCAAGCGTACTTCGCCGAAGCACATCCTTATGAGCTGCCGCAGTTCATCTGCGAAAGGCAGGAAAGCAGCGAGCAGTACGCCGCCTGGATCGAAGCCGAAGTGGGAACCTAGCGCAAGACGAGATGCGGTTGTGCAGTGGCCGGCACGCATTCACCGATGACGGCCGCCTGCGCGAAGCCGTGCGCACGAAACACTTCGACGACGCGTGCCGCTTCTTCTCGCGTGCACGAGACGAGCAGGCCGCCGCTGGTCTGCGGGTCCGACAGCAGCGCCTGGTCGACCGATGCAAAGCCTTCGGGCAATTGCACCGACTTGCCGTAGCCGGCCCAGTTGCGCCCGGATGCCCCGGTGATGTGTCCGGCCTGCGCGAGTCCGCGCACGCCTTCGAGCACAGGGACCTTGTTCCAGTCGATCACGACATCGAGCTTCGCGCCGCGCGCGAGTTCCAGCACGTGGCCGGCAAGGCCGAACCCGGTGACGTCGGTGAGCGCATGCACGCCGTCGAGCGCTGCGAGCTCGGGTCCGGGTGTGTTGAGCTTCGTCGTGGTTTCGATCATGCGGCGGTAGTCCGCGGGCTCGAGTTTTTCCTTCTTGAGCGCGGCCGAAAAAATGCCGACACCCAGCGGTTTTCCGAGTACCAGCACGTCGCCCGCACGCGCGTCGGCATTGCGCTTGACGCGCTTGGGATGCACGAGACCCATTGCAACAAGGCCGTAGATCGGCTCGACCGAATCGATCGTGTGGCCGCCTGCGATGGGGATGCCCGCCTCGCGGCACACCGATTCGCCGCCTTCGAGGATGCGGCCGATCGTCTGCGTGGAGAGCACGCTGATGGGCATGCCCACGAGCGCGAGTGCCATGATGGGCTTGCCGCCCATTGCATATACATCGGAGATCGCGTTTGTCGCGGCGATGCGCCCGAAGTCGTACGGATCGTCCACGATGGGCATGAAGAAGTCGGTCGTCGCGATGAGCGCCTGCTCGTCGTTGAGCTGGTAGACGGCGGCGTCGTCGGCGGTCTCGATGCCGACCAGGAGTTCCTTCGGCACGGCCATGCGCGCCGTGCCTTTGAGGATTTCCGACAACACCCCCGGCGCGATCTTGCAGCCGCAGCCGCCGCCGTGCGACAGCGACGTGAGCCGAGGCTCGGCGGCAAGGGTGGACAGCGGCGCGTTCATGGCGTCTCCCGAAGATCGTGGACCAGTTGCTGCACCGCGCGGCGCTCCGTTTCCGGCGCGAAGAGGGGTGCCCGAAGCGCGCATTGTGCGCTGAGGCGCGCGAGCCCGAACCGTGCAGGGTCATCGGCTTTTTGCGCATCGCGGCACGCAGTGACGACGCGTGCCAGCCCTGCGGCGTCACCGTGTTCGAAATAGCCTTCATAGTCGCGTCCCAGCATGCCGACGTTGCCCGCAACGCGTGACGCAATGACGGGCGTGCCGCTGCAAACCGCTTCGATGATCACGTGCGCGCCGCCTTCGAGGATGCTGGTGTGCACCAGCACGTGCGCGCGCTGGATGGCGCGCCGCGTGTCGCCGTGCGGCAGCGGCCCCAGCCACCGGTAGTTCGGACAGTCGGCTTCGGTCTTGCGCGCCAGCTGCGCCCAATGCTCTTCCTCGGCCCGGCCGATATGGCGGATCTCGATGTCGTCGCGGCTGCCAAGCAGGCGAGCCGCATCGAAGAGCGTCTGCGGGCTTTTCACGTCGCGCATGTGGCCCACCATCACGGCCACGAGGCGCTTCGCCGTCTTCGCGACGTCCCGCCGCGAAGGCATCGACTGGTAGATGACACGCGCCTTCGCACGGTGTTGTGCCGGTAGCTCTTCGATGCCGAGCTCCTGCAGCACGACAAGGCGAGAGGCCGCGTCGAGCGAGTGCTGTGCGCTGGTGTCGGTGCGAATGTCCCGGTAGAGATCGGTTCCCGTCAGGACGACAGCGAGCCCCGAAGAGCCGCGCATGTCGGCCCATGCGCCGATCGCGCTCGCAGATCGCCTCGCATGCAGGGCGATCATCACGTCGTCGCCCCGAGCGTGTTCGTCGGGCCAATCCTTCACGATGCGAACGCGCGTCGAATCTTTCAGGAACGAAGCCCAGCGCCGAGCTGTTTGCCAATTGCCATTGTTGGCTGCCGCCAGCGCCGGGCTTACGATGACGACCGATGGAGAAAGCATCGCAGGTTTATAGCGCGGCGCACGCCTTGCGCACCGGCGGCCGTGAAATCGTTCGAGCCGCGTTGCTCGCGGCCCGCAAGCGCACGCTGCTGCTGGCCGATGCGTATGCCGACGCCTTGCGGTCCGCTGCGATGCGCGTGCCTTATCGAGGCACGATCAACCCACCGCTGTGGGAATGGGGCCATGTCGCGTGGTTCCAGGAGTGGTGGATCGCCCGCAATCGCGAGCGCCCAATGGGCGCGCGTTGCGATCCCGATCACGAGCGCTCGCCTTCGCTCATGGCCGGCTCGGACTCGCTCTACGACTCGGGCAAGGTGGCCCACACGACGCGCTGGGAGCTGCCGCTGCCCGATGAGAAGGGCACGCGCGAATGGATGGCGGCGGCGATGTCGTCCACGCTCGATGAGCTGGACGCGCTGCCGGCCGACGCGGATGACGATGCGCTGTATTTCTTTCGCCTCGTCGCTCTGCACGAGGAGATGCATGCCGAAGCAGCGGTGTATATGGCGCGAAGTCTGGGCATTGAAGTGCCTGCATCCGCGCTTCGGCCACTTCCCCGCGCTTCGTCACTCGCACCCGATCACGCCACGCTGCGGATTCCCGCTCAGGAATTCGTCGCGGGTTGGCAGGGACCGGGTTTCGCATTCGACAACGAGCTTCAGCCCATGGCCATGTCGCTGGATGGTTTCGAGATCGATGCCCAGCCCGTGAACTGGTCGAGGTTCGATGAGTTCGTGCAGGCGGGCGGCTATCGCGAACGCCGTTGGTGGGACGAGTCCGGATGGGCTTGGTTGCAGCAAACCGAAGGCGCGCGTCATGGCGGCACGGCTGGCATGACAGATGACTGCCCCGCCATGCACCTGACCGCTTTCGAAGCGGACGCATGGTGCCGATGGGCCGGCCGCCGCCTGCCGACGGAGTTCGAGTGGGAATGCGCCGCGCTCGCGCGGCCCGATTTCCGCTGGGGCCGGGTGTGGGAGTGGACGGCGTCGCCTTTCACGCCTTACCCCGGCTTCACGCCGCATCCTTACCGCGACTATTCCGCGCCGTGGTTCGGCACGCGCCGCGTGCTGCGCGGGGCTTGCGAGGCCACATCGATTCATCTTGCGCATCCGCGCTACCGCAACTTCTTCGAGCCGCAGCGCAGCGACGTGTTCGCGGGCTTTCGCAGCTGCGCGTGAACGATTGCACCGCGCAGGTCACAGCAAAGGCCGGATCGCTTCCATGCCGGCTTCGCCGCCCCAATCGAACTCGCCGGTGATGATGAAGCGCACGCGCCCCTGGCGGTCGATGCCCACCGTGCTCGGGAAGATGTGGATGTCGAACGCGCGCGCCGCCGCGCCGTCCGCATCGCGCACCACGGGCAATTGCAGTGGCATCTTCGCGAGGAAGCGCTTCACCGCCGCCTCGCCTTCGCGGTAGTTCACCGCCAGCACGCGCAGCCCGGCTTCGCGCTGTGCCAGCGCGAGGCGTTCGAGCGAGGGCATCTCGGCCTGGCACGGTTCGCACCAGCTGGCCCAGAAATTCAGCAGCAGCGGGTGCCCCCGCTCGCCTGCGAGCCGCCACGGCGCGCCGTCCAACGCCGGTAATTCCAGCGGCGGAGTCGGCTTGCGGCTGGGCCAGGCCTTGCGCACCGACTGCGCGAAGGCGGGTATTTCCGGCAGGAACGCACCTGCACCCAGGAGCGCAGCAAGGCAGTGGCGACGATTCATGCGACCCGGAATTCCCCTGTGACATGTGCGAATGGCTTCGCTTCGATAATATCCACAACCCCCCAACGGAGCACGCCATGACATTCGCGATCACACGCCGCCAGCTCGTCTACTCAGCCGCTGCGTCAATGGCGATCGGCAGCGTGCCCCGGCTTTACGCACAGGAGGCTGCGCGACACTTCGAGCCCAAGCCCGCAGGCTGGCGCAGGTTCGAAGTCACCACCACCGTCCAACTGCGCGGTGAACGCGGTGACGCGACGATCTGGCTGCCCGTTCCTTCGGTCGACACGTCGTGGCAACGCACGACCGACAGCAGCTGGTCGGGCACGACTGGCGACATCAAGCTCGCATCCGACGGCCGCACTGGCGCGCAAGTGCTGGTCGCCAAGTACGCCGCAGGCACGACCGACCCGACGCTGGTGCTGACCAACGTTGTCGAAACCCAGAACCGCGCGGTCGACTGGAGCGCCAAGGAGCCGGCCGCCGATCCGTCGGACCTGCATCACTGGCTGCAACCGAGCGAACTCATTCCCACCGACGGCATCGTGAAGAAGGTCGCGACGCAGATCGTGCTGGGCGCGCGTAGCGACCGCGAGAAGGTCGAGCGCATCTACAACTGGATCATCGTCAGCACCTATCGCGAGCCCAAGGTGCGCGGCTGCGGCACCGGGGATATCAAGGCGATGCTCGAGTCGGGCAACATGAGCGGCAAGTGCGCCGACATCAACGCGCTGTTCGTCGGCCTGTGCCGCGCCAGTGGCGTCCCGGCGCGCGACATCTATGGCGTTCGCCTCGTACCGAGTGCTTTCGGCTACCGCGCACTCGGCGGCAATCCCGCGAGCCTCAAGGGTGCGCAGCACTGCCGGGCCGAGGTCTACCTGCGCGGGGTCGGCTGGGCCGCGATGGACCCGGCCGACGTGACGAAGGTCATGCGCGAAGAAACGCCGGTGTGGATCAAGAACGCCGGCGACCCGCTGGTCGCTCCGGTTCGCAAGGCCCTTTTCGGCAGCTGGGAAGGCAACTGGATGGGCTACAACTCGGCAAGCGATGTGAAGCTGCCCGGCGCGAAGCAATCGAAGCTCGGCTTCTTCATGTACCCGCAGGCGGAATCTGCAGCGGGCGCGAAGGATCCGTATGATCCCGACAGTTTTGTCTACCAGATTACAGCGCGTGAAATCCGTGCCTGAACAAGTCGAATCCGCCAACGTCGCGTCGCCGCTCACGCTGGCCGGCATCTCTGCGCTGCTCGCGTCGACGTGTTGCGTGGTGCCGCTGGTGTTCGCATTTGTCGGGGTGAGTGGCGCATGGATCGGCCAGCTGCGCCGGATGGAGCCTTATTCGTATCCGCTCACGGCGCTTGCGCTCGTGTCGCTGGTGCTGGCCGGCTGGCGCATCTGGCGTCCGGCCATGCCGGACGGCGCGCAATGCGAAGCCGATGCCTGTGTGCGAAGCAACGCCGCTGCGCGGCGCTGGTTCTGGGCGATGGCCGTGCTTGCGGTGCTGCCCATTGCGGTCAGCCAGAGCGCGCATTTCTTTTATTGAGGAGCTCCCGATGAAAGCGATTCGAACGATTGCCGCAGTGGCCCTCATGGCCGGTGCCTTCGCCGCACAGGCCGCAGAGCGCAAGGTGGAGCTCACGGTGCCGACCATGGACTGCGACACCTGCCCGATCACGATCCATGTGGCGCTGATGAAAGTGCGCGGCGTCAAGAAAGCTGTGGTGAGCTACGAAAGGCGCAATGCCGTCGTCACGTTCGACGACAAGGCGACCACGGTGGCCGCGCTGACGAAGGCGACGGAAGACGCCGGCTACCCGTCGTTCCCGAAGTAATGAGCTCGGCCTTCAGCCAAGCAGTGCCAGCGCGAATTCGCGCGCGCTGAAAGTCTCGAGATCCTCGAGCTTTTCGCCCACACCGATGAAGTAGACCGGCACCGGCTTTTCCTGCGCGATGGCTGCGAGCACGCCGCCCTTCGCAGTGCCGTCGAGTTTGGTGACGATCAGACCCGTCAGGCCCAGCACTTCATCAAAAGACTTCACCTGTGCCAGTGCGTTTTGTCCGGTGTTGCCGTCGATGACGAGCAGCACTTCATGCGGCGCTGTCGCTTCGGCCTTCTGCACCACCCGCTTGATCTTGCGCAGCTCCTCCATCAGGTGAAGCTGTGTGGGCAAGCGGCCGGCGGTGTCGACGAGCACGACGTCTTTTCCTCGCGCGCGCCCTGCGCTCACTGCATCGAAGGACACCGCCGCAGGATCGCCGCCTTGCTGGCTCACGATCTCGACCGTGTTGCGATCGGCCCAGATGGCAAGTTGTTCGCGCGCTGCGGCGCGGAACGTATCCGCCGCCGCGAGCAAAACCGATTCGCCCGAGTCGGCGAGATGCTTCGTAAGCTTGCCGATCGACGTCGTCTTGCCCGCGCCGTTGACGCCCGCGACCATGATCACGGTGGGCTGGTGCTCGCCGATGACCAGCGGCTTCTCCAGAGGCTTGAGCAATTGAGTGAGCGAATCGACAAGGATGTTCTTCGCTTGAATGGGGCGCGATGCACCGCTTTGAGAGACGCGGCGCTTGACCTCCGCGATCAAGTGCTCGGTGGCCTTCACGCCGGTGTCGGCCATGAGCAGTGCCGTTTCGAGCTCTTCATAGAAGTTGTCGTCGATCTGCGCGCCGGTGAAAACCTCGGAGATGGCGGAGCCCGTCTTGCGCAGGCCGGTGCTGAGCCGCTCCAGCCATCTCTTGCGTTCGGGCGCCACGGCAGGCACCGGAATTTCGATGGCCTGCACGACGGCCGAGCCGATCAAGCTTGCGGAAGAGCTCGGCTCGGGGGCGGGTGTGGCGGTTGGCGCGGCCGCGGGCGCCGCTGTCGCGGCAGGCTTTTTGCGAAAGAAACTGAACATTGCGGCGCTTCTTAGAATCACACGATTCTATGAAACAGCTCCTCAAGCGGCTCGCGGCCGTTTTCATCGTCGCAACGTTCGTACCAATCGCATCGTTCGCGCAATCGGCCAAAGCCCCCAAGGCGGAGGAATTCAAGCTCGATAACGGATTCACGGTGATCGTGAAACCCGATCATCGCGCGCCCACTGCGGTGCAGATGGTGTGGGTGCGTGTGGGCTCGATGGACGAAGTCGACGGCTGGACGGGCCTGGCGCACATCCTCGAACACATGATGTTCAAGGGCACGAAGCAGCTCAAGCCCGGCGAGTTCTCGCGGCGCGTGGCCGAACTCGGCGGACGCGAAAACGCGTTCACGATGCATGACGCGACGGGCTTCTACCAGCAGATCCCGGCGAACAAGCTCGAGGACGTGATGAAGCTCGAGTCCGACCGGTTCGAGAACATGCAGTGGCCCGACGACGAGTTCAAGCGCGAACTCGAAGTCGTGAAGGAGGAGCGCCGCTGGCGCACCGACGACCAGCCGCGCGCGCGCCTGTGGGAAGTGCTCGACGCGGCGATCTGGGAAGCGTCTCCCTATCACTGGCCGGTGATCGGCTGGATGAACGACCTCGATGCGATGCAGGCGCAGGATGCGCGCGATTTCCATCATCGCTGGTATGTGCCTGCGAACGCCGTGCTCGTGGTGGCGGGCGATGTCGACGTCGCGAAGGTCAAGCAGCTTGCGCAGAAGTATTACGGCCGCATCCCCGCGCGCCCGGTTCCCGTGCGCAAGCCGCGTGTCGAGCCGCAGCAGGTCGGCATTCGCCGTGTGGAACTGAAGGCGCCTGCGGACCAGGCCTATGTGGCACTCGCATTCAAGGTGCCGCAATTGACTTCGCTGGAGTCCACGCCCCAAAACGACGACGCGCTGGCACTCACGGTGCTCTCGGCGGTGCTCGACGGGTACAGCGGCGCACGCCTTGACCGTGCGTTGACGCAAGGCCCTGACCGCGTCGCCGACTCGGCCGGCTCGGGAAATGGTTTGTGGGGGCGCGGGCCGCAGATCTTCACGCTCGATGGTGTTCCTGCAAAAGGCAAGACACCCGAGCAGGTCGAAGCGGCGCTGCGCGCGGAAGTCGCGAAGATCGCGCAGGGCGGCGTCACCGAAGCCGAACTGCATCGCGTGAAGACGCAGTGGGTCGCGGGCCAGGTTTATCAACTCGACTCGATCATGAGCCAGGCGCAGGAGCTTGGCAGCCAATGGATCATGGGGATGCCGGTCGATGCGCAGGAAAAGCTGATTGAGCGCCTGCGCGGCGTCACGGCGGCGCAAGTGCAAGCCGTGGCGGCCAAGTACTTCGGTGACGACCAGCTCACCATCGGCACGCTGCGCCCGCAGCCGATCGATCCGAATGCGAAGCCGCGGCAACGTCCCGCCGGCGTGCGCGATTGAGGGACAACAACATGAAAAACACAATTGCCCTCATTGCATCGGCTCTCTTCGCCGCCGGCGCATCCGCCGCGATCCCGATCCAGCACTGGACCCAGCCGAGCGGCGCGCAAATCTATTTCGTCCAGAGCGAAACGCTGCCGATGGTCGACATGCGCGTCGACTTCGACGCGGGCGGGCGGCGCGAGTCAGCGGACAAAGCCGGCCTCGCTTCGGTCACCGCTGACATGACGTCGAAAGGCATCGAAGCCAAGGATGGCGAGCCCGCTCTCGACGAGAACCAGCTCGGTGAAGCCTGGGCCGACCTCGGCGCGGATTTCGGCTCAGGTGCGAGTTCCGATCGCATGAGCTTTTCGCTGCGAAGCCTCACGTATCCGGACATCCTGCCGAAGGCCGTCTCGCTCGCGGCGCGGCAGTTGGGCGAGCCTGCGTTTCCCGAAGACATCTGGCAACGCGAACGCCAGCGAATCCAGGCCTCGATTCGCGAGGCGAACACGCGTCCCGGAACAATCGCCTACAAGGCTTATGCGGCCGCGGTGTACGGCACGCACCCTTACGGCTACGAGATGACCGAGGAATCGCTCGCGCGAATCCAGGTGGCCGACATGCGCCAGTTCTATCGCCTGCTCGAGCCCTGCCGCGCGAAGGTCACCATCGTGGGCGCCGTCACACGCCAGCAGGCCGACCAGCTCGCAACGCAATTCCTGTCGCATCTCCCAGCGGCGAAGGAAGGCAAGTGCGAGACGCTGCCCGCCGTGCCTGAAGTCGCCGCGCTAACGGCGCCGGTCGTGAAGGAAATCCCGTTCGCGTCCGCGCAAGCTCACGTGCTCATGGGACAGCCGGGCTACAAGCGCAGCGACCCGGATTACTTCCCGCTGCTGGTGGGCAACTACATCCTGGGTGGCAGTGCGCTCGTGTCGCGCCTGCCGCTCGAAGTTCGCGAAAAACGCGGCCTGTCGTATTCGGTGAGCAGCAACTTCTCGCCTGGCCTGCACGCGGGCGCATTCACGGTCAGCCTGCAGACGCGGCCCGACCAGGCGAAGGAAGCATTGCAGGTCTCGCGCGATGTGCTGGCGCACTATGTCGCCGACGGCCCGACCGAAGCCGAGATGAAGGCGGCCAAGGCTTTCCTCATCGGCGGCTTTCCGCTTTTGATCGACAGCAACCGGAAGCTGCTCGAAAACGTGGCCAACATCGCCTGGAACAACCTGCCGCTCGATTACCTGGACACCTGGACGGCGCACGTGCAGGCCGTGACCATCGCCGACGTGAAAGCTGCCTTCGCGCGCAAGCTCCATCCCGACCGGATGGTCACAGTCATCGTCGGCGCGCAGCCCGCGCATTGATTGGTATTTCTACGTACAACCCTGTCAGACTTGACAGGGGTGCGCAACACGGCCGCAATGCCATCATGACAATGCTTCCATCGCTGTCACACGATCGGTGCCCCGCAAGGGCGCTGGAGGTTTCCAAAAAGGCAAGAGCCGGGCGTCCCACCAGGACGACCCGGCTTTTTTCATGAAAAAGGGCGCCGCACCCGCACGCGAGGTGCGCATCATCGGCGGTCAATGGAAACGCACGAAGCTTGCCGTGCGCGACAAGCCTGGACTGCGTCCCACACCCGATCGAGTGCGGGAGACGCTCTTCAACTGGCTCGGGCAGGACATGGGTGGCCGCCGTTGCATCGATGTGTTCGCGGGAACAGGCGCTCTCGGCTTCGAGGCTGCGTCCCGTGGCGCGAAGCATGTGCTTGTGGTCGAGCAGGATCCGGAGCTGGTCGATCTGCTGCGCGCCACCAAGGCCAAGCTGCAGGCCGACGCCGTGGAGGTACGGCGCGGCAACGGCTTGTCCGTGCTCGCTTCGTCGCAAGAGCGCTTCGACGTGGTATTTCTTGATCCGCCTTTCGACGCGAACCTGTGGAACAAGGCATTGCAGGCCGCGTGCGACGCGCTGGCGCAAGATGGCGCGATCTACCTCGAGGCGCCGGTCGAATGGACCGAAGAGCAGCTCGCGCCTTTCCGCCTCGCTGTCGAGCGTCACTTGAAAGCCGGCGCCGTTCACGCACACCTGTTGCTGCGGCGCGCTGCATAATGCGGCGCAACAATTGCGAGCAGTCCCCGTTGAGGAGAGCGACATGGGCCAACCCGTCATCGCCGTTTACCCCGGCACCTTCGACCCGATGACCTTGGGCCATGAGGATGTCATCAGCCGCGCGTCGCAGCTTTTCGAAAAGGTGATCGTCGCCGTCGCTGCCGGACACCACAAGAAGGCGATGTTCACGCTGGCCGAGCGCATCGACATGGCGCGCGAAGTCGTCAAGCCTTACAAGCAGATCGAGGTGGAGAGCTTCTCGGGCCTGCTGCGCGACTTCGTTGTCGCGCGAGGTGCCAAAGCCATGGTGCGCGGCCTGCGCGCTGTCACCGACTTCGACTATGAATTCCAGCTCGCCGGCATGAACCGAAGCCTCATGCCCGACGTCGAGACCGTCTTTCTCACGCCGAGCGACAAGTACCAGTTCATCAGCAGCACCTTCGTGCGCGAGATCGCGATACTTGGCGGCGAGGTCGACAAGTTCGTCTCGAAGTCCGTGCAACAGCGCCTGATGGACAAGGTGCGAAGCCTAGGCGGCAATCCCTGACCTGAGCCAACGCTCCAGAGCCGCGTTCACGAAAGCCGGTTGTTCCATCGTGAGCATGTGGCCGCACCGCGGCACCGCGAATAGCTGTACGTTCGCCAGCATCGATGCGATCTCGCTCGCATGCTCGAAGGGAACAAGGCCGTCGCTGTCGCCATGCATCACGATCACCGGGCATCGCAGGCGCGGCAAGTGCTCGCGGGCGTCGGGTCTTTCAATCACGGCGCGGTTCTGCCGGATCAATTGCGCCGCGCCCGCACGCATCACGAATTCGAGATAGTCGGCGACCAGCTCCTGGTTCATGGCGCTCTCGGGGTGGAAAGCGAAACGCACGTTCGGCTCGATGACCTCGGCCACGCGGCCCTGCTCGAAAAAGCCGATTGCGGTTTCGCGCAGCTTGCGCATCTCCTCGCTTTCGGGTCGCGCCGTCGTGCCGAGCAGCGCAAGGCCGGAAATGCGATCGGGCGACTGACGCGCCGCTTCCATCGCGATCATGCCGCCCATGGACGCGCCGCAAAGCACGAGCGGGCCTTCGTGTTCGGCAAGCAATGCGGCAGCCATCGACGGGATGGTGGTGTGATTCGTGTGCACATCGGTGACGACTGGATCGAAGTCACGAAGCCCGTCCAGTTGCGCGCGCCACATCACGGCGTCGCCGGCCAGGCCGGGAATGAGCACCAGCCGCGTCATTGGCTGCGCGAGAGCGCGTCGCGATGCACGCGCGTGAAGAGATCGCGCTGCGCATGGCTTCCGCCGATTTCGGTCAGGCGAGGCAATGCAAGCCCGAGTTCATGCGCGGCACGTGCGAAGTCGCCTCGCGCGTGAGCAAGCATGCCGCGTGCCGCTGGCGCTGCGACATGGCGCCACACACGTGCCGTCTGCCGCTCGATGTTTTGCATCAGCGTGTCGGCTTCGGATTTTTCTGCGCGGGCGAGGCCATAGAGATATTGCACGTCGAGGAAAGGCAGCACCTGGTCGCCTGTTCGCACGGCAAGGTGATCCGCCAAGTCGTGCCAGCGGTCGCCGACATTCACACCCGCGAGTTCCAGCCGCGCGAGCAGCGAAATCGCATTGACCTGGTCCTGCGAATAATCCTTGGCGACACCCCAGACCCGCTCGTCATAAAGGCGAAGCACCTCGTCATGATCGCCCTGCTCGAGCGCGAACAGGGCCTGGTGCCACCAGTTGTGCGTGACCATGAACGAGTTGAGGTCCGTCCACGTGTCGCTCACGCTCTGCATGAATTCGCGGCCTTCTGCGATGCGGCCTTGTGTGAGCATCACGTGCGCAAGCGCGTGGTGAGCCCACGGTTCCTTGCGCCGCATCGCGATCGCGCGGCGCGCAGCGGACTCGGCCCGTTCGAGCTCGTGGCATTGCTCATACCCGAACGCGAGCATGCCGTGGAAATAGGGCACGTCGGATGCCGCATCTCGCGCATGCATCGCAACTCGCAGCATGCCGGCCGAGTCGCCGATGTTGAACAAGTGGTATTGCCCGAGCTTGAGCGATGCAAGGTCGCGTGGATATTCCCTGGCTTGCTCTTCGTGCAGCGCAATCGCACGCGAGATATCCGCGCGGGCCCACGCATCGACCGCGGCGATAAAGCGTTGCTCGCGCGGCGTTGCACTGCTTGCATTCGCGAGGGCGCGATCCAGAAAGCGCCGTGCATTCGCAGGAGCTGCGCGCGATTCCGCGAACATATGAACGGCGGCCGCATAGGCCTGCACGATCGGGCTCGCGTCGTCCTCGGCAGCGCCCAGCACGTTCACGGCGCGCGCCTCGCTTGCGATGAAGCCTTCGACGAAGTCGTTCACCGCGGCTGCGCTGCGCTCGTCGTCGAGCGTCAGCGCATTGCCGAGGGAATCAGTCCACATGCGCGGTCGCGGGCGACGGAGGTTGCGGCCAGGGCCGCTGTTCGCCGCGAATGATCTCGAATGCGCGCGAGACCTGCAGCACGCCGAGATCGTCGAAACGCTTGCCTGCGATCTGCAAACCGATAGGCAGGCCCGACTTCGTGTAGCCGCAGTTGATCGACGCCGCAGGCTGCTCCGACATGTTGTAGGGCACCGTGAAGCCGATGTGCTCGAGCGGCCGCATCGGATCATTGGTCGGCGACGGCAACTCGGCCGGGTAGGCCGGCACCGGCGATGTCGGCGAGATCACGTAATCGAACGCGTTGCACGCCGCGACCGTCTGCACGCGCGTCGCGTGGAACTGGCTGTACGCCTTGAACACCGCTTCACCGCCCAGCGCCGCGGCACTGTCGGCCCATTGCTGGATGTACGGCAGGATCTTCGCCTTGCGATCGGGCGGCAGTGCCTTCATATCGGCGTACGAACGCATGCGCCAGAACCAGTCCATGCCGTCGAGCATCGCTTGCGTCATGAATGGCTTCATCTCGGTCACGGTGGCGCCCGCACGTTCGATGAGCCGTGCGGCTTCCTCGATGGCGTGGCGTACATCGGGCTCGACGGCCAGGCCGCAGCCGGCTTCCAACAGCAAGCCGATGCGCAGGCCCTTCAGCTTGTCCGCGCCCTGGTCGAACGAAGCCCAGTCGATCTCTTGCGCCGGCAGGCTCATGCTGTCGCGCGCATCCGGCTTGGCGAGCACCTGCATGAACCACGCGGAATCGGCCACGGTGCGCGTCATCGGGCCCGCGGCGCGCCCCATGTACGGCGGATCGATCGGGATGCGGCCCAGGCTCGGCTTCAACGTGAAGATGCCGCACCAGCCTGCAGGCAATCGCAGTGAGCCGCCGATGTCGGTGCCGATGTGCAGCGGCCCATAGCCCGCAGCGGCGGCCGAGCCTGCACCGGCGCTCGAGCCGCCCGGCGTCATTCGCAAGTCCCACGGATTGCGCGTGAGCGGATGGAAGCTCGACAGGCCCGACGAGAGCATCCCGTAATCGGGCATCGTCGTTTTGGAAATGATCACGCCGCCCGATTCACGCACGCGAGCTGCGGGCGGTGCGTCTGCGGTGGCGGGAGCAAGCTCGGTGGCTGCCGTGCCGAGCGGCACAGGGTCGCCCTGGGTCGCGATGTTTTCCTTGATGGTGACCGGCACGCCGTCGAGCGGACCCAGCGGTGCGCCCTTCATCCAGCGCGCTTCGCTGGCCCGCGCCTGCTCGAGGGCAAGCTCGGGCCGCAGCAAATACAGCGCGCGGATGTGCTGCTCCCAACGCTCGATGTGGCCGAGCACCGACTCCGTGACTTCCACCGGCGAGACTTCGCGCCGCCGGTACGCGCCCGCGAGCGCTGCCGCGCTCAGCTCGTGCAGCGCGCGAGGGTACTGCTGGGGCGACATGCGGCCCTCAAGCCCAGGACATCGACACGAGGTCGTTGCAGAAGATAGGCATGTCCTTCCAGAGGCCCTTCACTTCCTTCTTGGCAACGGTGGGGAACTGCGGCTGGTACATGAAGCCGTTCGCCGCGTCTTCGGCAAGCAGCTTCTGCGCCTCGCCAAGCAGTTTCGCGCGTTCGCCCGCATTGCCTGTCGTCTTGATCCTGTCGTAGAGCTGGTTGAACTTCGGGTTGCTGTAGCCCCAGTAGTAATCCGGCTTGGTGTAGTTGCCCAGGTCGAAGGGCTCGACGTGCGAGACGATCGTGAGGTCGTAGTTGTGGCCGTCGCCGTAGGTGTTGGACAGCCACTGCGCCCACTCGACGTTCTGCACCTTCACCGTGATGCCGACCTTCGCGAGCGAAGCGACGATGAACTCGCCACCCTGACGCGCGTACGCCGGAGGCGGCAGCGTCATCGTGAGTTCGAGCGGCGTTTTCACGCCGGCTTCGGCAAGAAGCTTTTTCGCCTTCACGGGGTCGAAGGGGTTGATGCCCGTCGTGTCGACGAAGCCTTCGGCGCCCGGAACATAGTGGCTGCCGATCGGCGTGCCGAAGCCGTCGGCGGCCGCCTGGATGAAGCCCTTGCGGTCGATCGCGGCGAGAAGCGCTCGGCGCACACGCACGTCATCGAGCGGCTTGTGCTTGTTGTTGATCGACATGATCGTCTTCGCGCGCGAGCCGCCCACGAGAACCTGGAAGCGCGGGTTGCCCTTGAACTGCGGGACAAGCCGCGTGGCCACGCGCGGAAACGCGTCGACGTCGCCCGACAGAAGCGCTGCACCTTGCGCGGCGGGATCGGAGATGAAGCGGAAGGTCACCTTGCGCAGCTTGGCCTGCGAAGGATTGCGATAGCCGTTCCATTTCACCAGCACGACGGAGGAGCCCTTGCTCCAGTTCTCCAGCATGTACGGGCCCGTGCCGATGGGCTTCGTCGCGTTCGTGTCGACGCTCTTGGGCTCGACGATGACGGCCGTTGCCTGGCCAAGAAGGAAAGGCAGGTCGGGATCGATCTCCTTGTTCAGCAGCACGACCGTGTGGTCGTCGACCACCTGTGTCGTGAGGCTCGCGAACGTGCGCTTGTCCTTGTTCGTGCTCTTCTCACCGCCCGCGCGATCGAACGAGAACTTGACCGAATGCGCCGTGAACGGCTCGCCGTTCTGGAACTTCACGCCCTTGCGCAGCTTGAACGTATAGGTCTTCAGGTCCGGCGAGACTTCCCAGCTTTCCGCGAGCAGCGGGGTGACCTTGCCGTCGGCATTGATCTTGGTGAGCGTCTCGAGGATGTTGTACTGCACGATCTCCGCGATGGCGGACGCCGCGCCTGCGGTCGGGTCCAGGCCCGGCGGCTCCAGCGCCATCGCAAGCACCAGCGAGTCCTTGCTCTTTTGCGCGAAAGCGGGCACGAGCCCGAGCGGCACGGTGGCAGCGGCTGCGGACTGGATCAGGGTTCGGCGTTTGATCATCTTCTCATCTCCGTGGTGTGTCTTCCGGGAAGCATCGCATCTTATTCCGCCGGCTCGGCCTGCGGAACAGCTTCGAGCAGCGCGCGGGTATACGGGTGCTTCGCATCGCGGAACAGCCGCTCGGGCGGGCCTTGTTCGACGATCTCGCCTTCGCGCAGCACGGCCACGTCGTCGCACAGGTGCTGCACCACGGCAAGGTCGTGACTGATCAGCATGTAGGTGATGCCGAATTCGGCTCGCAGGTCCTGCATCAGGTTCAGCACCTGCGCCTGTACCGAGACGTCGAGCGCACTCACCGGTTCGTCCGCGACGATGAGGCGGGGCCGCGTGATCAGCGCCCGCGCGATTGCGATGCGCTGTCGTTGCCCGCCGGAAAATTCGTGCGGGTACTTGGCAAGGTCATTGGCGCGCAGGCCCACCGCTGCGATCGCCTGCGCTGCGCGCTCGCGCTGTTCGTCACGTGCGACGCCTTGCGCTGCCAGCGGCTCGCACACGATGCGCGCAATGTTCTGACGCGGATCGAGCGAGCCATAAGGGTCCTGGAACACCATCTGGAAATCGCGGCGCGCATTGCGCAGTTCTTCGCGCGGCAACACGTGCAGGTCGCGGCCGAGCAGTTTCACGCTGCCGGCAGTCGGCTTGTCCAGCGCCATCACGAGCCGCGCGAGCGTTGATTTTCCCGAACCCGATTCGCCGACGATGCCCAGGCTGCGGCCAGTTTGCATCGTGAAGCTCACGCCTTTCAACGCGCGCAGTGTGGGCGGCGCTTGCGTGAGCTTTTCCCGCGGCAAGGTGTAGTCGCGCACGAGGTTGGTCACTTCGAGCAGCGGCGCGATCATGACGCCGCCATTTTCTTCGACGCAGCGACGGCATCCAGCCGAATGCAGCGTGCGTGATGCCCCGGCTCGACCTTGTACGGCGGCGGCGCGGTGACGTGGCATTCGGGGATCGTGAACGCGCAGCGGCCCGCGAAGGGGCAACCCGGCGGCAGGTCAACGAGCTCCGGCACCGTGCCGGGAATGGTTGCGAGGCGATGTGTCTTCGCCATGCGAAGGTTCGGCCGCGCGGAAAACAATCCCAGCGTGTACGGATGCGCGCGATGCGCGAACACCGATCGCGTCGGGCCATCTTCGACGACACTGCCGCCGTACATCACGAGCATGCTTCGCACGTTCTGTGCGATCACGCCGAGATCGTGCGAGATGAGCATCAGTGCCATGCCGCGCTCGGCCACGAGATCGCGTATCAGATCGAGGATCTGCTTCTGGATCGTGACGTCGAGCGCCGTGGTCGGCTCGTCGGCGATGAGCAGTTGCGGCTCGCAAGCGAGCGCCATCGCGATGGTGACGCGCTGGCGCTGGCCACCGGAGAACTGGTGCGGATACGCGTCGATGCGGCGTGCGGCATCGGGAATGCCCACCCGGTCGAGCAGCTCGATGGATTTCTTTCGCGCTTCGCCCGCAGACATGCTGCGATGCAATCGCAGCGGCTCGGCGACTTGCTTGCCGACGGTGTGCACAGGATTCAGGGCCGTCATCGGCTCCTGGAAAATCATGCCGATGCGGTCGCCGCGGATCGCGCCCATCTGCTTGTCGGTGCGCGTTGTGAGCTCTTCGCCTTCAAACCGGATGCTGCCCGTCACCTTTGCGCTTTCGGGCAGCAGGCCCATCACGGCCATCACGGTGATCGACTTGCCGCAGCCCGATTCGCCGACGATGCCTAACGTGTCGCCGCGCTCGAGCGAGAAGCTCACGTTGCGCACCGCGTAGGCCGGGCCGCGCTGCGTGTGCAGCAGCACCGAGAGGTTGTCGACTTCAAGCAGCGCGGCCATCAGCGTTTCCTCGCCAGCTTCGGGTCGTAGATGTCGCGAAGGCCGTCGCCCAGCAGGTTCAGCCCAAGCACCGCAAGTGCGATCGCGACGCCCGGATAAACGGCGAGCATCGGCGCCTGGAACATCAGCGTCTGCGCTTCGCTCAGCATGCGTCCCCATGACGGCTGCGGCGGCTGCGTGCCCAGCCCGAGATACGAGAGCGCCGCCTCCGCAAGAATGGCGATCGCGAAGCGGATCGTCGCCTGCACGATCAGCACCGACGCGATGTTGGGCAGCACGTGCTCCATCGTGATGGCGAACGAACCCTTGCCGCAGGCGCGCGCGGCCATCACGAACTCGCGGCCCCACACCGCGTTGGCGGATGCCCGCGTGATGCGCGCGAACGTCGGGATGTTGTAGATGCCGATCGCGATGATCGCGTTCACCATGCCGGGGCCGAACACTGCGGTGAGCATGATCGCCGACAGGATCGCAGGAAACGCAAAGCCGAAATCCGCGATGCGCATGATGATCTCTTCCCACCAGCCGCGCTTCGCCGATGCGAGCAGGCCGAGTGCGGTGCCGATCACAAGCCCGATGCCGACAGCGATCACGCCCACGGCGATCGATGCGCGAGATCCCACGAGGAGTAGCGACGCGACGTCGCGGCCGTACGCGTCGGTGCCGAACCAGTGCGCGGTGCTCGCAGGCAGGAAGCGCGCGTTCATGTCCATCTCGTAGACGGAGTAGGGCGTCCAGAAGAACGACGCTGCGGCCGCGATGACGAGCAGAGTGCTCAGGATTGCGCCGATGAGAAAACTGCGGCTTCTGAAACCAACCCATCGATTCGCGTGCCGCCGCAAAGCCGGCTTTGCCGGGCCGCTGGGGGCGCCCCCTTGAGGGGGAGGCGCCGCAGGCGCTTCGGGGGTGGTCATATGTCGCTCGCTTTGATGCGCGGGTCGATCGCCGCGTAGAGAACATCGACGATGAAGTTCACGAACACGACCATCGCTGCCAGCAGCATCACGCAATTGCGCACGACGATCAGGTCGCGATTGGAGATCGACTGGAAGATCAGGCGCCCGAGCCCGGGCAGGTAGAACACGCTCTCGACGACTATCGTGCCGGCGAGCAGCTCGGCGAACTGCAGGCCCATCACCGTGATGACGGGAATCATCGCGTTGCGCAGCACGTGCCCCCACAGCGTGCGCATGCGAGATGCTCCCTTGGCGCGTGCGGTGCGCACGAAATCCTCGTGCGAGACCTCGAGCACCGCCGAGCGCGTGATGCGCGCAAGGATCGCGGACTGCACGACCGCCAGGGCCACCGCAGGCAGCAACAGTGCCTTGATGCCTTCGAAGATGCCTTCGTCCCAGCCTGGAAATCCGCCGGCGGAGAACCATCGCAGGTGAACGGAAAAGAGCAGGATCAACAGGATCGCGAACCAGAAGTTCGGGATCGCGATGCCGATCTGCGACAGACCCATTACGCTGACATCGCCGAGCTTGTTGTGGCGCGCCGCGGCATAGATGCCCGCCGACAGTGCGATGAGCGAAGTGAGCGCCATCGCCATCATCGCAAGCGGCACGGTCACCGCGAGGCGTTCGCGCACGAGGTCGGAGACAGGGGAGCTGTAGGCGTAACTCAGGCCGAGATCGCCGTGCAGCATGCCCGTGATCCATTCCCAGTAGCGCTCGGGTGCGGGCCGGTCGAGGCCGAGCTTCACTGCAAGCGCCTGGACGGCCTGCGCGGAAGCATCGGGGCCCAGCAGCACTTGCGCGGCGTTGCCGGGAAGCACCTCCAGCACGAGAAAGACCACGATGGATGCACCAACCAGCGTCGCAATCAGGGTGATCAGGCGCTTGAGGAAGAAGACGCTCATCAAGCCGGGGATAATGCCAGAACTATGGCATTGATGATCACCGACGAGTGCATCAACTGCGACGTGTGCGAGCCCGAGTGCCCCAACCAGGCGATCTTCCTCGGCCCCGAGATCTACCAGATCGATCCGCACAAGTGCACGGAATGCGTCGGCCACTTCGACGAGCCGCAATGCGTGCAGGTGTGCCCGGTGAATTGCATCCCGGTCGACCCTGCATTCATCGAGGACCGCGAAACACTGTGGCAGAAATACCGGCGCCTCACCGCGCCGGCCAAGAGCGAATAACGCCCGCGCGTCAGGCGCGCTTCTTTTTCTTCGCGGGCTTCTTCTTGTCGCCGGGCGCTTTCGCGGTGAAGACGTCGACCTTGTGCTCGGCGATTTTCTCCGCCACTTTTTCCTTCGGGATGTACACGGGCGTCGGCTTTGACTCTTCCTTCAGACGCGCCTTTTCCATTGCGTCCGCAAGTTTCGCGTCGCGAGCGGTGTTCTCGCGGGCCTGTTGTGCCTCGCGCGCGGTCGGCGTATAGCTGGCCGATTGAGCGACTGCGGGCAGCACGGCGCAAGCGGCCAGTGCCGCGATCAGTTTCTTCATGGTTTTCCTCCCTCTTGTGGTTCCGGTTTCGGCGGCTTCGGCCGCGGTGGTTTGCTGGTGTGGATCAAGAGCGTGGCCTTTTGCATCTCGCCCGCGATCAACGCGGGCGCGGCCTTGAGCGTGCGGGCGATGCAGTCCTCCATGGCCGTGCGCTGCTCGGGCGCGGGCTTGCGCAGCACCCAATCCGCGACTTCCGACTTCACGCCCGGATGCCCGATGCCGATGCGCAGCCGCCAGTAATCGCCCGTGCCCAGTTGCGCATGGATGTCGCGCAAGCCGTTG
>DATJJL010000056.1:0-19441 GCA_035492155.1 Ramlibacter sp.
CGCGTACCGCGCCGCGCCTGCGAGCCTGGCCGCGAGCGCGTGGAACAGGCGGGCAGCGCGCCGCTGCTCCTCGGGCTCGTCGAGATTGGCAACGCACTCCAGATAATGCCGGGCCGCGACGCCTTCGAATGCCGGTTCCTGGGCGAGCCTTCGCGCCATCGCAAGCTGGTGCGCGTCGCGCCGTGCGGCAACCATCGTGGCGAGCACGACGTGCTGCACGCGGTCGTGGCGAAAGCGCACGATGCGCTGCCCCTCGGAATCTTCGGCGATGAGCAAGCCGTCGTCCAAAGGCGCGAGCAGCGTTTCGCGCAATTGTTTTTCGCCCAGACCGGCGGCAATCCGCAAGAGCCTCTCGCCCACCGAACTGCCGATGCAGCTCATGCATTCGAGCAGATTGCGCGCCGATGCCGGCAGCTTCGCGATACGGGCCGAGAGCAGGTCCATCACATTGCTGCGACCGACGAAGCGGCGGACTTGAGATTCGTCCCATTGCCAGCCATGTTCGTCGAGCACAAGCACGCCCTCCTCGCGCAACGCGTTCACGATCTCGACCGTGTCAAAAGGGTTGCCGCCCGTGAGCGCGCGCACAGCACTCGCGAAATCCTGCGTGCGGATGCGATCGAGCCGCAGCATGTCGCCGATGAGCTCGGCCAGTTCGCTTTCGCCCAGGTTCGCGAGCGTGATTTGCGTGGGCGCAAGCGGATGGTCCAGCCACTGGACAAGCATCGGCGACAGAGCGTGGTCGGCGCTGAGATCGGCCCTGCGGTAGGTGCCCACCAGCAGCACGCCGCTCAGGCGGGCTTCGTGCATGAGCGACTCGAAGTATTTCAGCGACGTCGGCCCGGCCCACTGCAAATCATCCAGCACGATGACCAGCGGCCGGCGCGGCGAGACGATCGCCACGAGCAGGTCCACGATCACCTGATGCAATTGCGATTCGGCCTGGAAAGGGTCGATCTCCGGCAGCTGCGACCGCTCGCCCAGCAGGATCGCGAACTCCGGCAGGACGCTCGAAAGCAGCGCTGCGCCATTGGGACCCAGCGCGCGAAGGATGTTGCCGCGCCAACGCACGATGTCGTCCTTCGGCTGCGCGAGCAGCAGGCCCGCCAGTGCGCGCAGCGCCTGCGTCACGGCGCCGGACGTGGCTGCGTCGCGCTGGTACTGGTCGAACTTGCCGTGCACGAACCATCCCCCCACGGCGGCCAGCGTCGGCTTCAATGCCTGCGCAAGGGCGCTTTTGCCCACACCCGCCGGACCTTCGATGAGCACCGTGCGCACCGGCGAATGCAGCGCATCGGCGAAGGCCTTGTGCAGCACGGCCAGCTCCGCATCGCGGCCGATGAGGCGCTGCGGAGCGCAAAGCCGCGCCGGAAAATCGCGCTCGCCCAGCTCGAAAACTTGCAGGTCGGCCTGCCGCAGTGCATCTTGCGCGCGGCGCAAATCGTGCAGCAAACCTTCGGCGCTTTGGTAGCGCTGCTCGGGCGCCTTCGCCAGCAGCTTCATCACGATGTTCGACAACACGGAAGGCACGCGCGCGTCGAGCTGCGCGGGCGCAACGGGCTCGCGCACAAGGTGATCGTGGATGACTTGCAGCGTGTCGTGCGCCTGGAAAGGCAAGCGGCCCGTGGCCATCTCGTAGAGCGTCACGCCCACCGAATACAAATCGGCGCGGCGATCCACCGTGCGGCCTGTGCGGCCCGTCTGCTCGGGCGCGACGTAGGCCAGCGCGCCTGCGATTGCGGCCGTGTCGGCGGCGGGCGGGATTTCGTCGACGATCCTGGCGAGATCGAAGTCGATCAGCATCGGCTGCGCGGAGCTGGAGACGATGATATTGCCGGGGTTGATGTCGCAGTGGATCACGCCTGCGCGGTGCAGCGCCGCCAGCGTTTCCACCAGGCGCACGGCGATGTCGAAGAGCGTGTCGTGTTCGAGCGCGCCCGCGCGCAGCAGGCGCGACAGCGCCATGCCCCCGCAGTCGTGCATGGCCAGCACGCCCTCGGGGTGCATGCCGGAAGCAATCTGCGGCACACCGCGAATGCCCGCCAGCCGCGAGAGCATGTTCGTCTCGTGATTCAGCCGCCGGGTCGCGTCGGCGCCCACGGGCTGTTTGTAGATGATGCCCACCCCGTCGTCCCAGCGACGGAACACGCGGGTGGTGACGCTCTCGTGGAGCACCTGGACAGGGCTGCGGGGATTGCGCACGGGCGGCACCTGTTACGTGCCTGTGCGTACAACTTGGGATTGAGGACGAGCGCCTTCCAAAGCGGCGCCGAAATGGCCGACTCGAATCATTTTGACTAACTCCCTGCTGAACCGATAAGTTTAAAGCTTACGCGATGCCGGTTTTTCTTGGCCCGCTTTATTCATGGCGGCGAGCTCGAGGGCGGCAAGGCGATACATGCCGCCGGTGAGGACTACGCGTTTCAATTGCTCGATGCGCGTGTGCAATTGAACGGGGTCTCCCACCACCGACAGGAAGGTCGCCTTCTCTTCGTCGCTCAGCGGGACCAACGCGAACAGCGCATCGAGGTTTCCTATCTGTTCGCCTGCATGGCATTTCGCCTGCAATTCATTGCAGCAGCGCAGGAAAGCGTCGTAAGCATCACCCAACTCACGGGCGACCCCTTCGGTTTTTATGGGGGGAATCTGCCGGTGGCGCATCCAGCGTTCGAGCTCAGTGGCGGAAGTTTTTCGTCCCGCCTCATGTCGTTCGCGGTCAAGTTCGTCGCGAAGCTGCGCGAGATGCATCTGCGTTCCGCGGATCAATTGGTCCTGGTCATAGTCGTCGCGGGCCAGAGCATCCAACTCTCGTTGCAGCGCCTTCGGATCTTCGGCGAGCACAAGTCCAAGACGTGAGCGCGCCCTTTGCAAGGGACTGCCGGTCAGCTTCTGCTCTTCGAGACTGCGCAACTTCCTCATGCGGGCGTTGATCGAGTTCCGCTTTTTGTCGATATCCGCGCGCCGACCTTGCGCAACCGTGATCAGCGCCCTGAGCTGCGTCTTCGGGCTGGACTGCTGAAATTCGACGGTACTGACGCGTCGCCACGCTCGCTGTGTCTCGCACTGAGAGTATTTTTTGGCGAACGTGCGAGCCACGGCCCGGTCGTGCGCCACCTGTTCCTTTGTGTACCCGCGCAAATGCGCGAAGGCATCGTGAAATGCCCTCGAAAGCAATTGCAGCCCGCGGCGGTCGCTCCCCACACTCAGGAAGCCGGCGACGATCGCGAGCCAGCCGGGCCTGCCACTCTCCGGGGCGAACGGTTGCGAAGTGCGAAGGGGCGCGAGAAGACCGCCAGGCGCGCCTTCGGCAGGAAATTGATGGGGCCGGTCTGCCTGTTCGGGGCGATCGATGTGAAACGTGACCGGTCGGTCATCGGCACTGGCGGCGCCTTCATTTCGGCTGACGACGAGTTGGCGATGGCGTCGATGAATCGTCGTCTCGCCGGCGGGCCGATGGCGTCCGTCGGCACCAAACGTATCCGTCGAGAATGCGCGGCGGGTTGGGTCCATGGTTCTCCTGGTCAGGTCGCCGGTGCCGTGAATGCACGATGAACGACTTGAACCGCGCGCGTATTGAGCTTCAATGTTTCCAGCGAATCCAGGACGCTTTTGAGTTGGCGACTTTCTTCGGGTTGCCAACCTTCGCCTCTGAATTCCTCCAGTTGCGCTTCAAGCCTTTCGTGAAGAAGGACATAAGCTTCCATCGTGCCGGGGGGAACGTCAGCCGCGAACACCAGACCCTGTGAAGTGGGCTGGGGCTTGAGTTCCTCAAACAAAGTTGCCAGCGTTGCCAATGCTTGTGCGTGTTGTGGCAACAGTCGGGCCTCGAAATCCCATCCCTGGACGATCCTGATGAATTCGGCGCCCGCGGTCGCGGGGCTCGATGGCTCGGGCGGCGTCGGTGGCGGAGCAAAGATATCGAGCAACTCGCTGAGCCAAGCTTCCTGCAGAGGCTCCCACTCCGTTGATTTGATGCTCGCCAGCCCCCGGACCATTTCCCGAATCTCGTCCGATCTCGTACCCAAGTCGTCGGTATCCAGCTTGCGGGCCAGGGCACCAAGAATCGGCAGATCGCCCGGCAACAAATTGGAGCCCGCAAGACGCTTGTTCAGAAGCCAGATGTCCGCGCCTTGGCGCAGAACATCCCCGGATTTGTTGAACCAGTCCGGGTCTTGCACGGCACGTCGCGGCGGGCGCGGAGCAACGCGCGGAACGGTTTGTGTGCGAGCACCACGTGCCCCGAGTTCCCGCTGGCCGATTTCAACGAGCCTGTCGCGCACTTCCTGGCGCGCTTCCCTGTCCGGCAGGGCTGCAATCGCGTTCAACTTTGCCTGCAACTTCTGGGAGTCCGGTATTTTCTTGAAGAACTCCGCGATCGACGCCTCACTCACCCGGTTGTCCCTGAACCAAATGGCCACATAACTGCTGTGCAAGCCGGGCGGCGCGTGCTGCAGAAGAATCGCTTCCGCAGACATGAGAGCGAATCCCGCGCCGGCCCCGGCAGATCTGGCCTGGGCATCCTTGGTTGCAGCCAGGGCAGCCTTGATTCGCGGGTCGTTCCGCATTTCGTCGGAAACCACGCGCTCGAGGTTGTAGCGAAGCGAAGCCAGGGCGAAGGGCTGCTGCATGTGAGCGATCAAGAAGGCACTGACGTGCGCCTGGAACTCCTCCAGATTCGCGAAAGGATCGCCCTTGCGTGCCAGCAGGGTTTCCGCATTCTTGTCCACCGTGTGTTTGGGAGCGCTCAGATTCGCCAATATCAGCAACGAGCTGTTGATGTCCTGGGGCCTTTTCTTCGCAAGATCCGCTTGCCGTTTTGCGACCTCCACGGGAACTAGATCCGCAAGTGCGGAGCGCTCCATTTCAGTCGATGGCGTCTTGGCCTTCGCCCTCGCGTTCCTGGGTGAATCTTCCTTCGAAGCCATGTCCTTCACCGCGTCGTCCACTGCTGTCTTGAGCTGCTCGGAAAGGGCGAAGCGCTGGAACGTATCCCTGGAGGTCAAGTCGACGGCCCCCGCTCGCAGCTCGCGCAATCTGCTGCGAATCGTCTGCATGTCGGGATTCGGATCGTCGATCGCTGCCAGCACGCGCTGGATCATTGCATCAGCGACGTTCACGAATTTTTCCGCCCCGGGACGAATGAAAGTGTCCGCGATGCCGCCTGCACGCCTGACCTCGATCAGTGCTTGTGCGTCGTCCTCCGGCAGGGCATCGACGGCCTCGATGTATTCGTAAGGCTCTTCGGAATGGTTTTTCAGAACATAGTCGTAATACGCCCGGCGAATGGCTGCCGGCGCACCTGGCTGCATGAGGTCGTCGACACCACGGGGCTTCGGGTCTTTCGCCCAGGACGGGACCACCTGGATGTTGTTGGTGAGCGCCGGCGGCCTCACCATGCGTGCGATCCCGTCCGCCCCGAAGGCGAAGTCGAATTCGATCTTGGCGTTTCCACCCAGTCTGACCGGGTCCGGGTTTTCCGGGTCACCGGTCAGCCCGTAAGGTCCGCTGAGCTGCAGGCCGCATTTCACGACCAACCCGAGCTTCGGGTGGAACTCGAAACTGAAACCCGCGGCCAGGTCGCCATGAAGGTCGATCGGCGTGCCTTCGATCGTGCGGATTCCGGACGAAAAGAGAGCTTGCGCCATCGCATGCATGACTTGCGAAGTTGCACCCTGCAGCCTCGCAAGAAATGCCGGGTCGCCCAATGCCTGCAATAAATGCGGGTCGTTTCGGCAAAGAACGTTCAATCGTTCCCGCAGATCCGGGATCGATGCACCCGAACCCACACCGACGATGTTGTAGGCAGTCGTGGGTACATGCTGGATGCCGCGCTTCGATGCAGGCGCGATCGGCCTCGCAGTCAGGCACTGTTCAACGGCTGTGCGAAGCTCGGTCGTGAAGTAAACAACTCCGCCGCCGCTCATGCCGATTCCGCACATCTCAAGAGCCTTGCGTACATCGCTGTGCAGGGATGCGAACGATTCGACAGGCGCCGATTTGTCCGCGTCACTGATCCGCCCTGCAGCCTGGCCGATCGCATCCAGGATGGCCGCGATCTGGTGGAGTTCGGTGAGCATTGCCCTGTTTCCGGCGTCCGGCGCCATCAGCTCCAGCATGTGCAGTGCGGCACGAAGTTCCCGAAGCGTTGGCGCATTCATTGACTTTGCGAGTGCCAAACGCTCACCGGGCGACATTTCTCTCACCACAGTTGTCAGCTCGGTGATCAGGGTCGTGACCGTCTGATCGGCCGTCCGATCGCCTCCCGGCCCGGCCGGGCTGTCGAGGTGATCGACGATCGCCGTCTTGATCGTGCGCACCAGGACCCCGACGCCGAATTGGGCGCCGGCTTGCTTCAACGACGTGATGACGCTCGTCGCGATTGCCTTGTGGGCATCGATGTCCTTTTGTCTTCGAACGGGAATCGCTTGCCTGATCGCACCGGAAATGGCTTGGCCGGTCGTGCTTGACCACGGCCCGCCGTCCCCGAATCGATCAACGGCCTCGCCCAGTTGCCTGAGCGTCGGCATGTCCAGTTCGTCGAGGTTCACCGCCAGGGAAAGCGGCTCGAGCTCACGACGGATGTCATCGAGGTAGGGAGACAAATCCTGATTGCCGCCGTACGCACTGTGCAGGCTCAGATTCCTGTCGCAGGCGATCACGGCTTCAGCGAAAGCGTGCGGATTTTTCAAGGCGCCCGTCGCAGGATCGCGAGCGGAATTCAATGTGTGCAGATGCCCGGCAGTTGGAACAAAGCGCCGCAGGGCGCCCTCTCGATGTCCGTCTATACATTGCATTGCCAGTTCGCGAAAGCCGGCGTAGTCGGCTTGACGGCAACGCACCGGATCGATAAGCGAAAACATTGCCATCAATTCGCGCGGAGGCCTGGCACTGAGGAACCCTGCAATGATGTCGCGAGACTGGGGGTGCCTTTTCAGCAGGCCCGCGATCATGCTCACAACGGCCAGGTCGTAATCCTTGTCGTCGCCTTCAGGCAGCGCTCGCGCGATTTGTTCTCGCAGCCTTTGGTAGAGGATCAAATGGGATTCCCGCGTGTGGTTCTCCATCACGACGGCCAACTGTTCGTTGAGTTCGGGAAGCAGTGCCGCGCCGGGATGCGTGATTTCCTTCAGGATGCGCAGCGCACCAGCGGTATGTTCGGTGCGCTGGTCGGAAGGCAAGGCCGACACCATCTCATAGAGCGACTGCCGCTCCCACATTTCGAGAAACTTCAACGTAGCCGTCAGTTCTTCACTGCCGACCCTGGAGAGCTGGGAAATGAACGGCGAAATATCGCCATCGAGCAGCGCTTTGTTGATTCCTTCGCTGAGATCGCTCTTCTTCTGCGCGATGACCCTCATCAGCTTGCCGGCGAGGCCGGGGCGAGGTGTGCGAATCCTGTCGCCAGGAGTTGCCGCCGAGTGAGAACCACGACCATCGACGGTTTCCCGTGATTCCGCCGTCGGATCGAAAAACAGCGGCGTGCCTTCCTGCGGCGGATTCTGCGCAATGTGCTGCTGCAGTTCCGCGGCTTGCCGACGCCCAAGGGTCGCGACGCCCTGCCTGGCCCGTTGCGCAAGCCGGCTCAAGCCCTTTTTTTCGCCGGCATCGTCGCTCCCCTTGGTCTTTTGCTCACCGCCGACTCTCATGACTGCTCTCCTGAAAGCTATGCCGAGTAGTAAGTCACCCCACCCCTGTTTCGGTTCCATTTAGCCTTCGACAAAGGTATGAATCGCGGGTCAAAATGCTCTTCCATCAGCGATGAAAACACCGACGAGCACTTTGCCCTTACCGGCGCAGCCGCTGGAAGTCCTGTACGAGAGCGCGACCACGCGCGTCTCGCGCCGGGGTGCCGCGCCGGAAGCTGTGATCTGCAAGAGCTATCTCGGCCCTTTTGCCGTGCGCCGGCTTCGCAACGAAGCCGGCATCCTCACCCGACTTGCAAACAACGAAGGTGTGGTGCAGCTCGCAGCCGGCGATGGCGGCGCCGGTTCGCTGGCATTGCGCGATCGCGGCGGCGCTGCGCTCGCGAAATTGCTGCGCGAAGGGCCGCTTCCCATCGCCACGCTGTTGCGTCTTGCGCGGCAACTCACCAAAACGATCGCAGCGCTGCATCGCGCGCAAGTGATCCACTGCGACATCAATCCGTCGAACGTGCTCGTGCTCGAAAACGGCGAGCCTTTGCTGATCGACTTCGACCTCGCCCGCCTCGCGCACCACCCGGCCGGAGTGATAGATCGTGATGCGATAGAAGGCACGCTGGGCTATTTGTCGCCCGAGCAAAGCGGGCGTACCGGACATGCGGTGGACACGCGATCCGACCTGTACGCGCTGGGCGCGACGCTTTACGAAATGGCCACGGGCCGCCCGCCCTTCGAGGCCGCCGACACGCTGCAGCTGATTCACGATCACCTCGTGCGCGAGCCCGCCGCCCCTTCGACGCTCGACGCGCGTGTGCCCTCAGGCCTGTCATCGATCATCCTGCGCTTGCTCGCGAAGTCGCCCGAGCACCGCTACCAAAGCGCGGAAGGACTGCTGCACGATTTAGCGCGTTTGCAACGCGACCTCGAATCGGGCGGCGACGCGGTATTTGCTTTGGGCGAGCGCGATTTCTCGTGGCGGCTTCCGGCGCCGACGGGACTGATCGGCCGCGGCGCAGAGCTCGCAAGGATCGACGCCGCCTTCACCGATGCGCTGCGCACCTCGTCGCGCACGCTGCTCATCGAAGGTGCGGCGGGCGTGGGCAAGAGCGCGCTCGCGCACAAGCTCCGGCCCATGGCGACAGCGGCGGGCGGTTGGTTCGCATACGGCAAGTTCGACCAGTTCCAGAAGGATGGCGCCACGGCGGGAGCTCTCACGCAAGCAGCCGCAGCGCTCGGCCGTCTGCTGCTGGCGCTACCTCGAGACGAGCTCGAGCAGGTGCGCCGGCGCGTGCTGGATGCGCTGGGCCGCAATGCGGGCTTGATCACGCGCTTGCTGCCGGACTTCGCCCGGCTGTTAGGGGAGCAGCCCGAGCCGCCCGAAGTCGATCCGCGGCAGGCGGAGCTTCAGCTTCAACAAGCTACGCTGGATCTCGTGCGTGCGATCGCCTCGCGAGGGCAACCTCTGGTCATCGTGCTGGACGATCTTCAGTGGGCCAGTGCGACATCGCTGCGCACCTTCGTGCGGCTGGTGGAAGAGCCGGGCCTCGGTGGCCTCGTGCTTGTGGGTGCGTACCGGCCGGATGAAATCGACGAGCGCCACATCCTCGCAGCGGCCCTCGCAAGACTGCGCGAACAGGCGCAGCCGCCGGTGCAGATCGCACTGGGCAACCTGACGCAGGACGATCTGGACAGGCTCGTGGGCTCGATGCTCCGCGTGCAGGCGCGCGAAGTGCACGATCTCGCGTTGGCCATAGGTGCGATGACGCGCGGCAACCCTTTCGACACAGTCGAAATGGTCAATGCGCTGCGGCGCGAGGGCCTGCTCGAACTCACGGAGCAAGGCTGGCATTGGGACACTGCGGGCATCGCGGGCTTCGTGGGCAATGGCGACGTGGTCGACTTGCTGGCCGCACGCATCGCGCGCCTGCCCGAGCGCTCGCGCGAGCTGCTGGAATGCATGAGCTGCCTCGGCGCTTCGGTCGACAGGCATTTGCTGCAGCTCGCCGCGGGAATGGCGGAAGGTGACTTCTCCGAAGCCTTGCGTCCGGCACTGCAGGACGGCCTGGTGTTCACAGGCGATGCCGGATTGCAGGACGCGGTGAGTTTCCGTCACGACCGGGTTCAGCAGGCCGTGTTCGATTCAATGAATGCGGATGCGCGGGCACGGCGCCAGCTTGCGATGGCTCGCCGGATTGCAAGTGCGCCCGCGCTGGAAGCCGACGCCGCGCCGCAATACCTCGCCTGCATCGACAAGGTGACCGAGGCGGCGGAACAGCGGCGCGTCGCGAGCCTTTTTCACGGCCTGGCGCTCACGCATGCACAGACAGGCGCGCACGCCGTCGCCGAGCGTTATCTCGCAGCCGCCGGTGCGCTGCTCGCGGCCGACGCGCCGGGCGACGCGCTTCGCTGGTCGATCGATGTCGCGCGCCATGCGGCGCTTTATAGCCTCGGCAGGCTCGAGGAATCGGATGTACTTTTCTCGGACTTGCAGACCGCTGCTCGCGAGCCGCTCGAACTGGTGGAGCCCGTGTGCCTGCAGATGCGAAGCCTCGACATGCGCGGGCGAATGCAGGAGTCGCTCGCGCTCGGCCTGCATCTGCTCGGTCAACTCGGGTTGCATGCTCCGGCCGATTACGCGGCCACGAATGCGCGCGAGCGGCTCGACTCCGTGATGGACTGGGTCGCGCAGGACGCACACATGGACCACGCATCGCGCCCGCAGATCCGTGACGCGAGGCTGCTGGCCACTGCGAAGTTGCTGGGGCGCTCGGTGCGTTCGGCGCTGGTGCGATTCGACTCGGATGCGATCGTGTGGCTGCTGCTCGAAAGCCAGCGCCTGTGGGCCGAGCATGGCCCCTGCCCCGAGCTCGTTGCCCACCTGGGACGAATGGCCGGCGTGCTGATCAGCGAAAGACAGGACTTTCACGCCGCGTACGCGGTCGCGCGTCATGTGATGACGGTGGGCGAAGCACTCGGCTACGAGCCGCAGACCTCCGAGGCGCGAGGCGTGTTTTCGACCTACGCGTGTCACTGGATGGACACGGTGGAGCAGTCGTTCCGCCACGTATCCAACGCCTTCGAGGGCGTGCGCGCGGGAGGCGACGCATCGTATGCGTGCTACGTTCACCTCGTGATGTTCACGGCGCTGGTGGAGATCGCGCCGACGCTTGACACCACGCTCGACGAGCTCGAGGCGGGTATCGCGCTTTGCCGTCGCACGGGCAACTTGCACGCGGCCACGCTGCACTCGAGTTTGCGCCAGGCACTTCGCGCGCTGCGCGGGCTGACGAAGCCTTCCGGCGATTTCGAGGAAGCAGAATTCAAGGAGGAGACCTTCCTCGAACGCCTGGGCAAATTGCCCTTCGTCGAAAACTCGTATTCCGAATGCCGCGCGATGCACGCGCTGATCATGGGCGAATGGGATGCGCTGGCACGCAACGCGGCGCGCGGCATGAAGCAGCTGCGGGCCCTGTCGGGCTACTACATGACGGCGTATTCGCACTTCTTCATTGCGATCGCGCGTGCGATCCAGCTGCAAGGCGACGTCGACAACCGAGCGAGCTTGCTGGCCGAACTCGATGCAAGCCGTGAATGGCTCGCGGCTCGCGCAGCTGACCAGCCGCACAACTTCCTTCATCTGCTGCGGCTGGTCGAGGCGGAACGAGCGCACGCAGAGGGCGACAGATGGCGCGCGATGGCCGCTTTCGATTCGGCGCTGCAAGAGGCACAGGGCCGCGACCGGCCGTGGCACCGCGCGGTCATCACCGAACGCGCGGGCTTGTTCCACCTCGCGATCGGGCTGGAGCACACCGGACGCAAACTGCTGGCGAACGCGCACGACCAGTACGAGGCTTGGGGTGCCGCGGCGAAATTGGAGCAGATGCGGCGCGAACACGGCTTCCTGCATGCGACGCAAGCTGCTCACCCTGAAATCGCGTCGACGAGTGCCGGCAGCAGCAACAGCATGTCGCCCGATGCGCTCGATCTGATGGGTGTGCTGCGCGCATCGCAGGCACTCAGCTCCGAAACCACTGTGCAGCGGCTCACCGCGCGCGTGACGGAGGTGTTGGCCGCAATGACGGGCGCGACGAAGGTGCTGCTGCTTTCGTGGCACGACGACGAATGGTGGCTGCTGGGCGAATCGCCACTGCCGCTCGCGAACGCGGCAGAGCGCGGCTTGCTGCCGCTCACTGCCGTGCGTTATGCCGAGCGCACCGAGCAACCGATGCTGGTCGACGACGCGCCTGCCGACGACCGCTTCATGCGAGAGGCTTATTTTGCGAGCGTTCCGATTTGCTCGCTGCTGGCGGTGCCCATCGCCGGCCAGGGCGGCGCGCGTGCGATGCTGCTGCTCGAAAATCGGCTGGGACGCGCCGCTTTCAACGCGCAGCGGCTCGACGCGGTCATGCTCATCGCCGGGCAGCTTGCCACGTCGCTGGCCAACGCGCAGCTTTACGAGAGCCTCGAGCAGCGCGTGCGCGCACGCACCGAGGAGCTGGAACGCACGCAAGCCGAACTTGTGGCCACGGCCAGGCGCGCCGGCAAAGCCGAGATCGCGAACAACGTGCTGCACAACGTGGGCAATGTCCTGAACAGCGTGAACGTCTCGGCCAGCCTTGTGCGCCGCACTTTGAGCCAGACGCGGATCGAAGGGCTGTCGCGCGCGGTGCAACTGATTGCCGAACACGAACACGATCTTCCCGACTTCGTTGCCAAGGATCCTCGCGGGCAGGCGCTGCGCGCGTATCTCACCGAGGTGACGAAGGCGCTGCGATCCGAACGCGAGAACGCAATCGCGGACCTTGATCGCCTTGCCGGCAGCATCGAACACATCACCCATGTCGTGGCCACGCAGCAATCGCTGGCCGGCCCATCGAGCCTGCTGGAAATGCATCGGCCGCAGGATCTCATCGAAGAAGCCCTTCGCATGAGCGCCGGCGTGATCGAGCAGTGCAAGGTGAAGGTCGTGCGACGCTTTGCCGAACTGCCCCCGGCCGCGTTGGACCAGCCGCGGCTCTTGCAGATCCTGCTCAATTTGATTCGCAACGCCGCCGAAGCGATGGAACGCTCACCGGCGGGTGCGCGGTGCTTGACGGTGAGCACCCGCCTCGAACGGGTAGGGTCCGATTCGCGATTGCACATCGAAGTGCAAGACACCGGCGAAGGCATCAGCCACGACAACCTCAAGAGGCTTTTTGCGCACGGCTTCACTACGCGCGAGGGTGGCCATGGCTTCGGCCTTCACAGCAGCGCATCGGCCGCCCTGGAGATGGGCGGCACGCTAGATGCGCGCAGCGAGGGCCCCGGCCAGGGGGCGATGTTCTCGCTGGTGCTGCCTTTCGCGGGCTCGCCCTAGTTTTTCAGGGCCGCGACCGGCCGTCGCGCGGAGCGGCGCGCAGCATGTCGTTGCCGCGACGCAGTTGCGCCGCAAAGCTCGGCGCTGCGCGGCGCGTTGCCTTGACTTCGGTGAGTGCAACACGCGTCGTGGGTTTGTCGGTCACCGGCTTGTCGGTTACCGGCTTGTCGGACACAGCAACGTGAGCCTTCTCGGTGTCGGCTTGCGAGGTCTTGTCCTTTGCTGCTTCTTCCGAGGCACGCTGCACGGGCGACACGAACTCGGTCTTCGGTGCAGACAGGCCGAACACGTCGAAGAGCGGGCTCGCCAGTTCGGGCGTAGAGGCTTTGTCCACAGCCATGCCGAGGAGCATCGCTTCCTTCTGCACCGCGCGGATCTCGGTTTCGACAGGCGTGATGGAATCGGTGGGCAGGGGCTCGTGTCGCACCACGGCCTGCACATAGAGCAGGTTCTTCGTTTCCGACACCTTGCCGTCGAGCGCCTCTTGCATTGACGGCACCGGTGCGTACGAGAGGTGCGGATCGGTATCGCCGCGGGCGGGGATTGGGTCGATCGATGCGACCTGCACGTTGACGACGCTCGTTTCCGTCACGCCTGCCGGCGACGTCACGGTGTAAGTGAAGCTGTCGGCACCCACATAGCCTGCTGCGGGTGTGTAGGTGACGTTGCCGCCCGCACCGATGACGACCTGCCCGTGCGCGCCTTGCGTCACTGACGACACGACAGGCGAGCCCTCGAAATTGTCGTTTGCCAACAGGTTGCCGGTGACCGCAGCGTCTTCGACCGTCGTCAGCGCATCGGGCACGGCATCTGTCACGGGACGCACGCTGATGCTGCTGAAATCGGTGACCGTGACGCCGTCCTTCGTGGAGATCTCGAGCGTGTCGGTGCCGTTGTAGTCGGCGATCGGCTTGTAGCCCAGCGCCACAAGCTTGAGGTTGATCTGCGCTGCGGTGCCCGTGATCACAAGCGTGCCGGTGCCGTCGCCCGAGATGCCGTCGCCGTTTCCGCCCACGCTGAGCGTGCCGTGGTTGACCGTCAACGTGGACGTCAGCACGTCGGTGACATCACCCGTGATGCTGACGCCGGTGATGGCAATGGGAACATCTTCGTTCGTGGTCCACGGACCTTCGAGGCTGTTGGCCGGCGGGTTCGGTTCGCTGGGGCCGGTGTCCGTCTCGGTCACCTTCACCGTGACGGTACCCGTCTTGACCGCGCCGTCATTGGCGCTCACCGTGTAGGTGAAGCTGTCGACGCCGACGAAATTGAGCCCGGGCGTGTAGACCACCGTGCCGTCGGCGAGGAATGTGACGCTGCCGTGTGCGCCTTGCGTGACGCTCGTGATCGCGCGGCTGGGGTCTTCGAAGATGTCCGCCGAAGCGCCGTTGGTGCCGGTGATGACGTTGGCCGACACCGACGTGTTCTCGGGCGTGGTGAGCGCATCGTTCACGACATCCGCATCGTCCACGTGGATCGCCACTTCACCACTGGCACTTGCGTTGGATGGGTCCTTCACCACGATGTCCAGCTTATCGTCGCCGTTCCAGTCCGACTTGGGCGTGTAGCGCAGCGAGGCGAGCCTGGCGTCGATCTGTGCGCCCGTGCCCGTGATGACGATCGTGGCCGTGCCGTCGCCTGTGACGCCGCCGCCATTGCCACCGACGCTGATCGTGCCGTCGTTCACCGTCAGCGTGGTGGTCAGCACGTCGTTGTCGACGTCGGAGACGTTGACGCCGTGGATGGCGAGCGAGGTGTCTTCGGCTGTGAGCAACGGGCCGGCCGGGACATCGAGGGCGGGCGCATGGTTGGTGTTGCCGCCGCCATTGTTCGCCGCCGTGACATCGACCGTGATGGTCTTGGCGGTCGAGGCGGTGTCCGCACCTCCATTGGACGTGCCACCGTCGTCCTGCACCTTGAAGGCGAAGCTGTCGTAGCCCGTGCCGCTGGCGTTCAGTGCCGGCGTGAACACCAGCTTGCCGCCCGTGATGTCGGCAACCGTGACGAACTGGCCCGCCGTGACCGCGACGCCATTGTCGGTGAGCGTGCCATGGGTGGGCAGCGCAGTGATCTCGACCGCGAGCAGGTTGTTGGCGGGCGAGTCATGTGCATCGGCAAAGCCGAAGTCGCTCGTGCTGAAGGTGTAGCCGGTGTTCTCTGCCGTGGTCACCGTCTTGTCGGCGCCGGTCGGCGCGTCGTTCACCGGAGTGACATCGACCGTGATCGTGTTGGGCGTTGCGTCCGTATCGATGCCGCCGTTGGCCGTGCCGCCGTTGTCCTGCACCTGGAAGGTGAAGCTGGCGTAGCCGCCGCCGTTCGCGTCGGCAGCCGGCGCGAACACGAGCTTGCCGCCCGTGATGTCGGCCACGGAGACGAATTGGCCCGTAGTGACGGCAACACCGTTGTCGGTGAGCGTGCCGTGCGTGGGCAGCGTGCTGATCTTCACTGCCTGCAGGCTGTTGCCATCGGCGTCGCTGAAGCCGAAGTCGCTCGCGCTGAACGTGTAGCCCGTGTCTTCCAACGTAGTGACCGTCTTGTCCGCGCCCGAAGGAGCAGCGTTCGGTGGAACGACAGTGGCTGTCACGTCGATTGTGATGGTGTTGGCAATGGTTGCGGTGTCCGCACCTCCGTTGGCCGTGCCGCCGTCGTCCTGCACCTTGAAGGCGAAGCTGTCGTAATTGGTGCCGCTGGCGTTGAGGGCCGGGGTGAACACGAGCTTGCCACCCGTGATGTCGGCCACTGCAATGAACTGGCCGGCCGTCACGGCTACGCCGTTGTCGGTGAGCGTGCCATGCGTCGGCAGCGCGGTGATCTCGACGGCCAGCAGGTTGTTGGCCGGCGAATCGAAAGTGTCGCTGAAGCCGAAGTCGGAGGCCTGCAGGGTGTAAGGCGAGTTTTCCGCGGTGGTGACCGTCTTGTCCGTGCCGATGGGCGCGTCGTTCACCGACGTCACGTCCACGGTCACCGTTTTCGGCGTTGCATCGGTATCCACGCCGCCGTTGGCGGTGCCGCCGTTGTCTTGTACCTGGAACGTGAAACTTGCGTAACCGGCGCCGTTTGCGTTGGGCGCCGGCGTGAAGGTCAGCTTGCCGGATGCGATGTCGGCTGCGGAGACGAACTGGCCCGCCGCGACGGCCACGGCGTTGTCGGTCAAGATCCCTTGGCCGGGCAACGTGGTGATCTCGACAGCCAGGAGCGTATTGCCGTCAGTGTCGGTGAAGCCGAAGTCGCTCGTCGTGAATGTATACGCGTTGTCTTCCAGCGTGGTGACGGTCTTGTCGGCGCCGGACGGAGCAACGTTCGGTGGAACGACAGTGGCTGTCACGTCGACTGTGATGATGTTCGCCGACGCTGCCGTGTCGACTCCACCATTGGCCGTGCCGCCGTCGTCTTGCACCTTGAAGGCGAAGCTGTCGTAGCTCGTGCCGCTGGCGTTCAGCGCTGGTGCGAAGACGAGCTTGCCACTGGTGATGTCCGCGAGAGAAACGAATTGGCCTGCCGTGACCGCGACGCCGTTATCTTTGAGCGTGCCATTCGTAGGAATGGTCGTGATCTCCACGTTCAGTAAATTGTTGACCGGCGAATCGTGCACATCGGCAAAGCCGAAGTCGTTTGCAGTGAACGTGTAGCCGGTGTTCTCGGCCGTGGTCACCGTCTTGTCGGCGCCGGTCGGAGCATCGTTGACCGAGGTCACGTCGATGGTGATCGTGTTCGGCGTCGCATCGGTATCGATGCCGCCGTTGGCCGTGCCGCCATCGTCCTGCACCTGGAAGGTGAAACTCGCATAGCTCGCACCGTTCGCGTCGGCAGCCGGCGCGAACACGAGCTTGCCGCCCGTGATGTCGGCCACGGCGATGGACTGGCCTGCCGTGACGGCAACACCGTTGTCTGTCAGCGTCCCGCTGGCAGGCAATGTGCTGATCTTGACGGCCAGCAGGCCGTTGCCGTCGGTGTCGCTGAAGCCGAAGTCGCTGGTGCTGAACGTGTAGCCGGTGTCTTCCAACGTAGTGACGGTCTTGTCCGTGCCGGACGGTGTGGCGTTCGGCACCACGACCGCACTCACGTCGATCGTGATGGCGTTGGCCGACGTGGAAGTATCCACGCCACCGTTGGCCGTGCCGCCGTCGTCCTGTACTTTGAAGCTGAAGGTGTCGTAGTTCGTGCCGCTGGCGTTCAGTGCCGGCATGAACACAAGCTTGCCGCCGGTGATGTCCGCCAGCGAGACGAACTGGCCTGCAGTAACAGCCACGCCGTTGTCGGTGAGCGTGCCATTGGCGGGAACGGCAGTGATCTCCACGGCCAGCAAGCTATTGGCGGGCGAATCATGCGAGTCTGCAAAGCCGAAGTCGCTTGCAGTGAACGTGTAGCCGGAGTTCTCGGCGGTGGTGACGGTCTTGTCTGCGCCTGTGGGGGCATCGTTCACCGAGGTCACATCGACGGTGATCGTGTTCGGTGTTGCGGCTGTGTCGCTGCCACCGTTGGCGGTGCCACCGTCGTCTTGCACCTGGAACGTGAAGTTCGCGTAACCGGCACCATTCGCATCAGCGGCCGGCGCGAACACGAGCTTGCCGCCACTGATGTCGGCAACCGCGATGAGCTGGCCCGCCGTCACGGCGACGCCGTCGTCCATCAATGTGCCGTTGGTGGGCAGCGTGCTGATCTTCACTGCCAGCAGATTGTTGGCCGGTGAATCGTGCGTATCGCTGAAGCCGAAGTCGCTCGTCGTGAACGTGTAGGCAGTGTCCTCCAGCGTCGTCACAGTCTTGTCCGCGCCTGCTGGCGCGTCGTTCACGGACGTGACGTCCACCGTCATCGTGCGGGGCGTGGGATCGGTGTTCGCGCCACCGTTGGCGGTGCCGCCGTCGTCGCGCACCTGGAACGTGAAGCTTGCGTAGCTGCTGCCGTTCGCGTCCGCAGTGGGTGTGAATACCAGTTTGCCGCCTGCGATGTCCGCCGCCGATACGAATTGGCCGGTTGTGACAGCCACGCCGTTGTCTGTCAGCGTGCCCTGCACGGGCAGCGTCGTGATCTCGACGTCGCTCAGGCTGTTGCCGTCCGTGTCGTTGAAACCGAAGTCGCTCGCGGCGAAGGTGTAGGCAGCATCTTCCAGCGTGGTGACTGTCTTGTCGGCGCCCGTGGGAGGAACGTTGGGTGTTGCGGTGACGTCGATCGTCAACGTGTTCGCAGTCGCCGCAGTATCGAAGCCGCCATTGGCCGTGCCGCCGTCGTCCTGCACCTTGAAATCGAAGCTGTCGTAGTTGGTACCGCTCGCGTTGAGGGCCGGGGTGAACAGGAGCTTGCCACCCGTGATGTCGGCCACTGCAATGAACTGGCCGGCCGTCACGGCTACGCCGTTGTCGGTGAGCGTGCCGTGCGTCGGCAGCGCGGTGATCTCGACGGCCAGCAGGTTGTTGGCCGGCGAGTCGAAGGTGTCGCTGAAGCCGAAGTCGGAGGCCTGCAGCGTGTAGGGCGAGTTCTCCGCTGTGGTCACGGTTTTGTCCGTGCCTGTGGGCGCGTCATTCACGGACGTCACGTCGACGGTGATCGTGTTCGGGGTCGCGTCCGTGTCCACTCCGCCATTGGCCGTGCCGCCGTTGTCCTGCACCTGGAAGGTGAAGCTGGCGTAGCCGGCGCCGTTCGCGTTCGGCGCCGGTGTGAAGATCAGCTTGCCTGCCGCGATATCGGCAGCGGAAACGAACTGGCCCGCCGTGACAGTCACGGCGTTGTCGGTCAGCGTTCCTTGACCCGGCAGCGCGGTGATCTCCACCGCAAGCAGACTGTTGCCGTCGGTGTCGCTGAAGCCGAAGTCGCTCGCCGAGAACGTGTAGACGTTGTCTTCAAGCGTCGTCACGGTCTTGTCGGCGCCGGAAGGTGCGACGTTGGGCGGCACCACTGTCGCCGTCACGTCGACCGTGATCGTGTTCGCCGATGTTGCCGTATCCACGCCACCGTTGGCCGTGCCGCCGTCGTCCTGCACCTTGAAATCGAAGCTGTCGTAGCTCGTGCCGCTGGCGTTCACCGCCGGCATGAATACGAGCTTGCCGCCGGTGATGTCCGCCACGGAGACGAATTGGCCTGCTGTGACTGCAACGCCGTTGTCCTTGAGCGTGCCGTTCGTGGGAATGGCGGTGATTTCAACGGCCAGCAAATTGTTGACCGGCGAATCGTGCGCATCGGCAAAGCCGAAGTCGCTTGCAGTGAATGTGTAGCCGGTGTTCTCGGCGGTGGTCACGGTCTTGTCTGCACCTGTGGGGGCATCGTTCACCGAGGTCACATCGACGGTGATCGTGTTCGGCGTCGCATCCGTATCGATGCCGCCGTTGGCCGTGCCGCCGTTGTCCTGCACCTGGAAGGTGAAGCTGTCGAAGGCGGTGCCGTTCGCATCCGCGGCCGGCGTGAACACCAGCTTTCCGCCCGTGATGTCGGCCACGGAGACGAATTGGCCCGC
>DATJJL010000057.1:0-5121 GCA_035492155.1 Ramlibacter sp.
GTCGTCACTGGAGCGTGCAGCACGCGAGCTTCGGCTGGCCGTTGGGAAAACGGCCCCGGGCGCGCGACTGCGTTGGGTCGATGAATCGCCGGAAGGCGTTCGCGCAGACGCATGGAACGAATCGCTGGCTGTCCTCAGAGAGGCTCTCGCACAGGCGTTCGAAGCGCTGTCGACAGTCTCCGAAATCGCACCCGACTTCGAGCGTCTGATCGAACGGGCGCAGGAGCTTTCGCGGCGAGTCGATCGCTTTTGCGATCGCTGCGATGCGGATTCCGTGCGCTGGGTCGATGCAGGCACGCAATTGCGGCTGGTCGAATCGCCACTGGACATCGCGAAGGCCGTGCGCGGAAAGCTGCTGCGCGACGGGCAGCCCGATGCTTCCACGCGGACATGGGTCTTCACGTCGGCCACGCTGGGCGACGACGATCGACTGACATGGTTCACCGAGCCTTGCGGATTGAGCGAAGCCGACGTGCTGCGTGTCGAAAGTCCTTTCGATTACGCCTCGCAGGCGGCGGTGTACGTGCCGCGCGAGCTGCCGCGGCCCAACGACCCGGGCCACAGCGCCGCCGTTGCGAAGCTCGCGGCCGAGGGTGCGCTCCACCTCGGCGGACGCACCATGGTGCTCACCACGACATTGCGTGCGTTACGTGCGATCGGCGAGGAATTGCAGACGCGCTTCGGCGCATCGGGCGAGCTCGAGATCCTGGTGCAAGGCCAATGGCCCAAGCGGCGCCTCATCGAGCGGTTCCGCGAAGGAAGCGCGGACGGCCGCCCGGGCTGCGTGCTCGTGGCATCGGCCTCGTTCTGGGAAGGTGTCGATGTGCCGGGCGACGCGCTGCAGCTCGTGGTGATCGACAAGCTGCCTTTTCCGCCGCCGAACGATCCGCTGGTGGAAGCGCGTTCGCAAAGGCTGGAAGCGCAAGGTCGCAACGCGTTCAACGAATATTTCGTTGCAGAAGCGGCGGTCGCTCTGAAGCAAGGAGCTGGGCGCCTCATCCGGCGCGAATCGGACCAGGGTGTGCTCGCGGTGTGCGACACGCGCCTGGCGACGATGGGTTATGGACGGCGGTTGATGGCGGCGTTGCCGCCCATGCGAAGGCTCGAGTCTCGCGAGGCCTGGCTGGAAGCGCTCGATGCGCTTACCAGAACTTCCACCACGGCTCCTGCGGACCCTTGGCTGCTCCCGTGAGGTAGGGGCTGTTCGGGTAGGACTTCGCGAGCACCCGGCGCGAATCGTCTGCGAGCTTCGCCATGCCGAGCTTTTCGTAAGAGCGAGACATGATGTACAGCGCCTCTTCGATGGCGGGCACCGACTGGTAATCCGTGATCGCGCTTTGCGCACGGTTGATCGCCGCCACGTACGCGCCGCGCGTGTAGTAGTAGCGCGCGACGTGCACCTCATACGCAGCCAACGAATTCACGATGTAATTCATGCGCGCGCGGGCATCGGGCGTGTACTTGGAATCGGGATAGCGCGTGACGAGATCCTTGAAAGACTCGAACGATTCCTTGGCGGCTTTCTGGTCGCGCTCCGACAGATCCTGCCGCGCGACGAACGAGAGCGGGCCGAGGTTGTCGTTGAAATTCACGATGCCCTTGAGGTACAGGGCGTAATCGATGGCAGGGCTGGCCGGGTGCTGCTTGAGGAAGCGGTCGATCGTCGAGAGCGCCGAAGCCTGGTCGCTGGACTTGTACTGCGCGTAGGCTTTCTCGAGCTGCGCCTGCTGTGCAAGCGGCGTGCCGGCGGCTCGGCCCTCGAGTTTTTCGAGCAGGGGAATCGCCTTGTCGTACGAGCCCGAATTCATCTCGTCGCGGGCATCGGCGTAGATCTTGTTCGGGCTGGCGTTGGCGTCGCGGTCCTCGTTGATCGACGAGCAACCGGCGAGCGTCAGGGCAAACGCGGACACGAGCGCGGATGCGAGCAGGGAGACCGCCGATAATTTGGCACGGAACATCGCTGGCAACTTTCTTGAATCAGGGCGAAATCATTATATTGGGCGACCCTATCGACGACGCCGAGGCGGATGCGCGAGAGGTCGAAACGCGCGCGTTCTCGATCGATGCTGCACTTCATGGCGAGCGATTGGACCGCGCGCTCGTCGCCCTTGTACCCGAGTTCTCGCGCAGCTATTTGCAGCAGCTCGTCGAGGCAGGCGCGGTTTCGATCGCGGGCAAGGTAGTCACGCGCGCGTCGCACAAGGTCAAGGCGGGCGAGGTGGGCATGATCGAGCTCAAGCCCACTGCGCAAAGCCAGGCGTTCCGGCCGGAGCCCGTCCCGATTCACGTCGTGCATGAGGACGAGCACGTCCTCGTCATCGACAAGCCTGCGGGACTTGTCGTCCATCCGGCGGCAGGCAACTGGAGCGGCACCTTGCTCAATGGCCTGCTTGCGCGCGACCCGGCCGCGGCATTGCTGCCGCGCGCGGGCATCGTGCATCGGCTCGACAAGGACACGAGCGGTCTGATGGTCGTGGCGCGCACGCGCATGGCAATGGATGCGCTCGTGCGGATGATCGCTGCGCGCGATGTGACGCGCCAATACGTCGCGTTGGCGCATCGCCAGTGGCAAGGCGCAAGCACGCGCACGGTGGATGCTCCCATCGGCCGCGACCCGCGCAATCGCCTTCGCATGGCGGTCGTCGAAAGCGGCAAAGCCGCGTCGACTACGTTCGAATTGATCGAAAACGCGCAAACGGGCTGCTGGGTGCGCGCGACACTTCATACCGGTCGCACGCACCAGATCCGTGTGCACATGGCGCACATCGGCCATCCGCTCGTCGCCGATGCGCTTTACGGCGGCGCATCGGCGGGCGGCCTTCAAAGGCAGGCGCTTCACGCGTTCCGTCTCGCCTTCGCGCATCCCGTTACCGGCGCGTTGCTGGAGTTCAACGCGCCCCTGCCTGATGACCTGCAATCGGCTTTGCAAGGATGGGGCCTGAGCTACACTACAATGAATCGAAAGGCATGAAGCCACGCCCCGCCTTCCCAGGGGCACGCGCCGCGCAACGTGAGTTCGCGCGAAGCGCACACCGAAGAGAAGCCCAGCATGAATACGACGGATGCCAAGCGCGTCCTCGAAACCGCGTTGATCTGCTCCCCGCAGCCTTTGCCGCTGCGCGAGTTGCGCGTGCTGTTCAACGACGAGCTCGGGGCCGACACCATCAGGACACTGCTTGCCGACTTGCAAGCCGACTGGACGCAGCGCGGCGTCGAGCTCGTTCAGGTCGCTGGCGGCTGGCGTTTCCAGAGCCGGCCGCAGATGCGCGAATACCTCGACCGTTTGCACCCGGAAAAGCCGCCGAAGTACACGCGCGCCGTGCTCGAGACGCTCGCGATCATCGCGTACCGCCAGCCGGTCACGCGCGGCGACATGGAGGAGATTCGCGGCGTCACGATCAACACGCAGATCCTCAAGCAGCTGGAAGACCGCGGCTGGATCGAGGCGATCGGCCATCGTGAAGCGCCCGGCCGGCCCGCACTCTATGCGACGACGAGGCAGTTTCTCGACGATCTCGGCCTGGAATCGCTCGACCAGCTGCCGATGCTCGAGAGTCCCGGGCAGCAAGCCGAGCTGATGGCCTCCCTCGCGACGACGGCCGACAACGCGCAGCCTGAACTCGCGATCGACGCGCCCCCAGAGGCATCTTCCGAATCCCTCCCCGAAACCCCCACCGACACCGCCACCAACGACGGCACGGAAACCGCGCTGACCTCCCATGAATGAACCATTGCCGGGCTCAGCCACCGTGCCCGTGATCGACGAGGAACAGGACAAGGCTCCCGCTGAAAACATCGGGGATGTCGACGATGCCGAGCAAGACATCGACGACAACGACGACGATGACGATGAGGACGGTGACGGCGAAGAGCGACACGAGCGCCATCAAAGGCAGGCTGCCGCGGAGCCGGCGCCTCCGCCCGTCAGCTTCGCCGACGTCGTTTCCGGCGAATTCGACCAGCAGGTCGAAGCGGCCGATGCAGCGCCACCCAAGCGCGTGCTGTCGCCGCAGCCCGAGACGCCGAAGCTGCACAAGGTGCTCGCCCAGGCCGGGCTAGGCTCGCGCCTGGAGATGGAGCAACTGATCATGGAGGGGCGCATCTCGGTGAACAACGAGCCCGCGCACATCGGCCAGCGCATCCAGTTCGGCGACCAGATCAAGGTCAACGGAAAGCCGATCCGCGTGCGCATCGCGCCGCCGCCCGCGCGAGTCATTGCTTATCACAAGCCCGCAGGCGAGGTCGTCACGCACGACGATCCGCAAAACCGCCCGACCGTGTTCCGCAAGTTGCCGAAACTGCAGCAAGGCAAGTGGCAGTCGGTGGGCCGGCTGGACCTCAACACCGAAGGACTGCTTCTCTTCACCAACTCCGGCGAGCTGGCCAACAAGCTCATGCATCCGCGCTTCGGTCTCGAACGCGAATACGCCGTGCGTGTGCTCGGCGCCCTGAGCAACGAGGAAAAGCAGCAACTGCTCGACGGCATCAATCTCGAAGACGGCAAGGGCCAGTTCAACACGATCGAGGACGGCGGCGGCGAAGGCGCGAACACCTGGTATCGCGTGACGATCTCCGAAGGCCGCAACCGCGAAGTGCGCCGCCTGTTCGAGGCGCTGGGCCATGCGGTGAGCCGCCTCATCCGTATCCGCTACGGCCGCGTGATGTTGCCGCGCGGCCTGAAGCGCGGCGCGTGGATGGAGCTGGACGAGCGCGACATCCGCTCGCTGATGCAGATCGTCGGGGACACCGGCGGCCGCCCGAACGACAGGCAAGACGGCGACGGCGGCGGCCGCAGGCGCCGCCGCACAGGCCGCAGTGGCAATTTCGGCAATGGCGGCGGCAACTATGGAGGCGGCCAGCCGCAGGGCCAGCAGCAGCGACGCAAGGACCGCGGCGATGGACCGAAGGGCGGCGCTCAGCCGGACCCGATGAAGACATCGTTCGGCTACATCGGCGCCGACAGCTTCACTCGCCAGCGGCAGGGCCAAGGTGGCCAAGGCGGGCAGGGCGGACAAGGCGGACAGGGCCAGCGCCGAGGCAAGCGCGGCGGCGGCCGAAGCCGTTAGCACAGCTTCGCGTCGAAGCGAGTGTCAAGTCCGCGGGTTAAAATTGCGGGCTTTG
>DATJJL010000058.1:0-4901 GCA_035492155.1 Ramlibacter sp.
GTTGTACAGGCGCTTGGGCTCCAGGAAGATCACCGGGTCGTCGTTCTCGATGCTCGCAATCAGCAAGCCCTTCGCGTCGTACGGGTTGCTCGGCATCACGGTGCGAATTCCGCACACGTGCGTGAAGAGCGCCTCGGGCGATTGCGAGTGCGTCTGCCCTCCATATATGCCGCCGCCGCAGGGCATGCGGATCACCATCGGACAGGTGAAGTCGCCGGCGCTGCGATAACGCAGGCGCGCGGCTTCTGAAACGATCTGGTCCGACGCCGGATAGAAGTAATCGGCGAATTGAATTTCGACGATGGGACGCAAGCCATACGCGGCCATGCCGACACCGGCGCCGACGAGCCCGCCTTCGGAGATCGGTGCGTCGAAGCAGCGATGCTTGCCGTACTTCGTCTGCAATCCTTCGGTGACGCGAAACACGCCGCCGAAGTAGCCCACGTCCTCGCCGAACACGACCACGCTAGGGTCGCGTTCCATCATCACGTCCATCGCGGAGTTCAGCGCCTTGATCATCGTCATCGGCACTGTCTTCACTTGGGAGGCAGCCTGCGCTGCGGTGAGGCCGGTCTTCTTGTTTTCTGTTGCGGTCAGCATGGTCACACTCCCAATTCCTGGCGTTGGCGGCGTAGATGCTCGGGCATCTCCTTGTAGACATCCTCGAACATGCCCGCGGCACTCGGAATGTGCCCGTCGAGCAGCGTGCCGTAGCTTTCGGCCTGCTTCTGCGCGGCGGCCACTTCGGCTTCGAGTTCCTTCTGGGCTTGCGCGTGCTGCTCTTCGCTCCACTCGCCGATCTTGATGAGGTGCTTTTTCAGCCGTGCGATCGGATCGCCCAGCGGGAAGCGATGCCAGTCGTCCTGCGGACGGTACTTGGTCGGGTCGTCCGACGTGGAGTGCCCACCCGCGCGGTAGGTCACCCATTCGATCAGCGTCGGGCCGAGGTTGCTGCGTGCGCGTTCGGCGGCCCACTTCGTCGCGGCATACACCGCGAGGAAATCATTGCCGTCGACGCGCAGCGATGCGATGCCGCAGCCGACGCCGCGCATCGCGAAGGTGGTTTGATCACCGTCGCCGCCAGCGATTGCCTGGAAGGTGGAGATCGCCCACTGGTTGTTCACCACGTTGAGGATCACCGGCGCGCGATACACATGCGCGAAGGTCAGCGCCGTGTGGAAATCGCTCTCGGCGGTCGCGCCGTCGCCTATCCATGCCGATGCGATCTTCGTGTCGCCGCTGATTGCGGAGCCCATCGCCCAGCCCACGGCCTGGATGTATTGCGTCGCGAGGTTGCCCGAGATCGTGAAGAAGCCCGCGCGCTTGTACGAATACATCACCGGCAACTGGCGGCCCTTCATCGGGTCCTTCTCGTTGCTCATCAGCTGGCACATCAGCTCCCACATCGGAATGTCGTCCCGCGCGAGCAGAAGGCCTTGCTGGCGGTACGTCGGGAAGTTCATGTCGCCGTCGTCGAGCGCGAACGAATGCGCGATGGCAATCGCTTCTTCGCCGAGGCACTGCATGTAGAAAGAGATCTTTTTCTGGCGCTGCGCGATGATCATCCGCGCGTCGAAGATGCGCGTCTTCATCATTGCGCGCAGGCCCTTGCGCAGGCGGACTGGGTCCAGGTCCTTCTCGATCCATGGGCCGACCGCGTTGCCGTCATGGTCCAGCACGCGCACGAGGCCGAAGGCCATGTCTTGCGTGTCGGCGGAACGCGTGTCGATCGCCGGCCTTCGCACTGCACCGGCGGGCGAAACGTGGAGATAGCCGAAGTCGGTGTGCTGGCCGGGACGCCCCGTGGGCTCCGGCACGTAAAGCCGCAAGGGCTCGCGCTGGGTCATCACTTTCCTCGAACCCGATTGTGTCGGGCGAAAGGTTGATCGGTCGGCGGGCCCGCTGCGGGTAAGCCGCGAGCTGCCGGGTGTCGCGTCAGGGACGCTCGCGCCGAGTTTAGGACAAAGCGCGGCCTTTGGGCATGGGGGTTGTTGGTACGCTTGCGCCTCATGAATGCACCCCCGTTTCGCGCCATCCTCGACCTCGTCCGTGACCACGCCAGGGCGCGGCCGAAGCAACTCGCCGCCATCCACGGCGACCGCCAAGTCACGTGGGAACAGCTCGACACCATGGCCGACCGGGTGGCCGCGTCTTTGCAGCGCGACGGCGTGCAGGCCAAGGACCGCATCGCCATCGGCGGGCTGAACTCGCTCGAATACTTCGCCGTTTTCCTGGGAGGGTTGCGTGCGGGCGCGGCGGTCGCACCGGTGCCCACGGGCGCGACGACGGCGCAATTGGCAACCATGGTGGCAGACAGCGGCGCGCGTCACTTCTTTGTCGATGCCGTCGTGCCTGATTTCAAATCGCCGGCGAATCGCGTCTACCTCGATGCGTCGGGCTGGCCGTCACTCGAACAATGGCTGCTGCCGCATGGATCGAAACCCAAGCCCGTGCACCCGAAGCCCGATTGGCCTTTCAACATCATCTATTCATCGGGCACGACGGGCACGCCGAAGGGCATCGTCCAGCCGCACGGCATGCGCTGGATGCACGTCGCGCGTGCCGACGGCTACGGCTACGCGCCCGATTCGGTCACGATGATCGCGACCTCGCTGTGCTCGAACACCACGCTGGTGTGTCTCTTTCCGACGGTGGCCAAGGGCGGCTGCGTCGTCTTCGGCGCGCCGAAGTTCGATGCGCGTGCGTACCTCACGCTCGCGCAGAAGGTGCGCGCGACGCACACGATGCTGGTGCCGGTGCAATACCAGCGCATCATGTCGCTTCCGGATTTCGACAAGTTCGACCTGTCGTCCTTTCGCATGAAGTTTTGTACAAGCGCGCCTTTCCATGCGGAACTGAAGGCCGACATCCTGCGCCGCTGGCCCGGCGGCCTGGTGGAGTTCTACGGCATGACCGAAGGTGGGGGCACCTGCATCCTCGAGGCGCACAACCACCCGGACAAACTGCACACCGTGGGCAAACCCGCCGAAGGCCACGACATCCGCGTGATCGACGAAGAGGGCCACGAGCTTCCCGCGCATTCCATCGGTGAAGTCGTCGGCCGGTCCGCCGCGATGATGACGGCCTACAACAACCAGCCCGGGAAAACCCGCGAGGCCGAGTGGTACGACGCGCAAGACCAGCGTTTCATCCGCACGGGCGATGTCGGCCGTTTCGACGACGAAGGATTTCTCACGTTAATGGACCGCCGAAAGGACATGATCATCACCGGTGGCTTCAACGTGTACCCGAGCGACATCGAAGCGATATTGAGGCAGCACTCCAAGGTGGCGGATGCAGCAGTCGTCGGCGTGCCTTCGCAGGAGTGGGGCGAGACGCCTGTGGCGTTTGTTGTTGTGCGGAGCGGTGCGCCTGTGCCCGATGAACTTCGCGCGTGGCTCAACGATCAGGTGGGCAAGACGCAGCGTTTGTCGGGTGTGCGCTATGTCGAGGAACTGCCGCGCAGTGACATCGGCAAGGTGCTCAAGCGGCAGTTGCGGGAGAGCTGGTAAGATAAATTGGCACAAATGCAACGGCAGCGCTGAACCTGCGCCTGCCGCCGCAGTCAGAGAAGACACGCAATCGCAACGAAAGGAATTCGCATGGAGCATTCAGGCTCGCCCACCAGGCGCCAATTCATCGCAATCGGCGGCATCGCCCTGCCGCTGCTGGTCGTTTCGACGCCGTCGTCTGCCGCGACGAACGCCGCGATGCGCACTGCATTGAAGTACCAGAACACACCCAACGGCGACAAGGACTGCGCGAAGTGCGCGCACTTCGTTCCGGGCAAGTCAGCGTCCGGTCCGGGCGGATGCAAGCTGATGCCCGGCGACACCGAAATATCGCCTCGCGGATATTGCACTGCGTGGACGGCCAAGCAGGGCTGAACATCTAGCCCCTAGCTCAGTATCAGCCTTTCGATCTTCTCGTTCGCGCCCATCAGTTTCTTGAACAGGGCGAGCAGCAGCGCCTTGTCCATGCTGACCATCGCGTTGGGGTCGGAGCGAAGTTCGTCAATTGCGGACTTGCTGAATTCGGCAGCGACGATCTTGTCGTCTGCGATGACTGTCGCAGACGCGGTCATGCTGCCGTCGGCAAAGAATATGGCTTCACCGAAGCAGTCGCCGGTTTCGATGGTTCCGACCACCTTGCCATTGCGAAATGCCTCGGCCGCGCCGTACAGGATCACATAGAAAGCCTTCATGTCGTCGTCCTGCGACGTGATGCAGACATCCGAGTGAAACGTCCGGATCTGCGCCATCTGCGAGATGCGCTGCAGCCATTCATCCGGAACCGGCTTGAAAAAGGAACAGTCGCGCAAGGCGCGAAGCCGGGCCGACGGGTCTTCCATCAGCAGCCTGGCGTAGCCGGCAAAGTGGTCGTCGATGGCGTCGAACTCGTCCATGTCAGGCCTTGGGCGGCGTCGGTGGCGGTACGGGCTTGTCCTCCAGCGACAGCTCCATCGATGGTGGCTTGGCGGCGGGCGTCGGCGCAACCGCGGGCTTCGCAGGCTCCGGCTTCTTGATGTTGACGATCAGCGGCCCGGTCGATTCGTCCTCTTCGGGTTCTTCCTCGACTTGCAGCGACAGCCCGCTGGTCGCTGCGTCGCCGTTGGGCAACTCTTCCCGGATGAAGCGCTTGCTATAGAGCTTCAGGCGCAGCATCAGTTCGCTCTTGGCGTCCGAATTGACTTGCAGTTCCTGCAGCGAAATGTCCCCTGCGTCATACAGCTCGAAGAGGCACTGGTCGAAGGTCTTCATGCCCAGTTCGACCGACTTCTTCATGATCTCCTTGAGCTGGCCGACTTCGCCCTTGGCGATCGCGTCGCGCGAGGTCGAGGTGGAAAGCAATATCTCGATGGCGGCAGCGCGCCCGCCCGAAATCTTGCGCACCAGCCGCTG
>DATJJL010000059.1:0-9370 GCA_035492155.1 Ramlibacter sp.
GGCCAGGCGTATGCGAAGAACGTGGGCTGGCGCCTCGACTATCACCTCGCAACGCGGCCCATTGCGCATCTCGCCCGGAGAGAAGCGATCTACAAGACCGAGCGCTTTTCGGACCACGCGCCGATCACGGTCGAATACGACTTCGCACTTTGATCGCGGCCGAGCCTCACCAATCCACCAGGCTCAATCCCACCGCGAACACCGTACGCCTGCGATTGAAATCCAGCAGGCTGTCGCCATAGCCGCTGAACACCTGCGCGTGCAGGCGCAGGCTTCCCAGAGACGACGGCGTCTGGCTTTCGATCTTCCTCATCCACTCGAGCCTCACCGAGCCTTTGTCGAAGCCGCGAAGGTTGTTGCGGTAAGTGAGCGCGAGCGTGTGGTCCGCGTTGACGTCCCAACTGCCCGTGACTTCCGCGCGGCCGACGTAGTCGCTGATGTGCGGGTTGTCGTCGTCTTCGGGCGATTCGTGGATGCGCTGCCACACGCGCGCCTGAAGCGAGAAGCCGCCCGGGTGCTCAGCGCCTGCGCTGACATACACGCGGTTCCAGCTTCGCGACAGCGGAAGGCTTTGGCCGTTGGACTGGTGCACGATGCCCGCGCCGGCGTAGCGCAGCTTCCAGCTCGCGGGCAGCGACGCCGTCAGCGGGTACACGTAAATGAACTCTGGCTCATGGTCGGTGTTGCGAAAGGGCCGCGACAGCCACGGCGTGAACACCTGCCAGTACGATTGCTGCGAGTACGCAAACCAAAGTGAATCGCGCGGTCCGTCACCATGCGTGAGCAAGCCTTGCGCAACTTTCGTGCGCACCGACAGCTGGATGCGCGTTTCGGTCTTGCGATAGGGCTGCGAGTTCGGCGCGTTGTTCAGCGGGTTGCCCGACGTGGGCTGGTCGTTCACCGTGCCGCCGCGCACAAGCGACAGGCTGATCGGCCGATAACCGCGAATGCCGAAGATGCCGCAGCTCGTCTTGCGATCGAGCTCCCAGAAGCGCGAGAGCGCGGAAGGGTCGGTGTGATCGCAAGAATCGCTGTCCTGCTGTTTCGCGACCGGCTGCTTCGGCGCTGATGCCTGCCCGGCCGACCAGCGGTCGAAGCACGCCAGCCGCGTGTCCCGGTCGGCGATGCCGGTGCACGACTGCCATCCGGCAGGGACTTCATCGGCATGCGCCGCGACAGCGAAGAAAAGAAGAAGGGCGAGGGCGTTCGCACGGGCGCTCATCGCCCGCATTCTGTCAGGCGAAAGGATCACGGGCTTCACGCCTTGCGCAGCGGCGCGGCGTCTGTCACGCTGTGCTCATCGTTGGGGGCTGGATGCCGATTCCCGAGCTGGCCATCTGGAGCGCTGCCGCCGGCGCAATCGCGCTGGTGGTTCTGCTCGGCCTTGCGGACTTCGCGCTGTCGCGCCGCATCGACGCGCTGCACGGCGCGATCTACAACCTGATTGCGCTGTTCTTCGTGCTCGTGATGAGCGGCATCGCCGGTTCCCTTCTTCCGCCGCAGTGGCGACCCGAACTGCGCATTGCGAAAGTGCTCGCAGGACCTGTCTGCGCGTTCACGGGCGACCTGCTGATTCGCACGTGGTTCGGCGCGCGTCATCGCGACAGGCTGATGGACCTGTCGCTCCTCGTTGCCGGCATTGCTGTCCCCGTTTTCGCAGCGGGCGCGCTCTTGATGCTGCCGCGCGCGCAGCAGTTGCCGGCAGCCGCAGGGATGGTCGTGCTCAACACGGCGCTGGTCACGTGGATGAGTGTGCGCGCGTGGCTGCTCGGCGACGCGCTCGCGCTGGGCATTGCCCTGGGTTCGTTGCTGATGGTGGCGGCCGTGGGCGGCCTGTACGCGATCGCACTGGCCGCGCCGATGGGCACGGGGGCGCAGGCACTCGTCGCACTCGGGTCAGTGCTTTGCGTGGCCGTCATCGGCATCGTGCTGTGGCAGCGCAACCAGCATGCGCGCCGGGTGCGAGGCAGCCAGGAAGTGCAATCGCAATACGACGCTGTCACGAAACTGCCTGGCGGCCTGCCGGTCGTGCGCCATCTCATACGCGCACAGAAGCGGCGCCGCATGACGCGCCGCGAAGGCGCGATCATCGCCGTGCTGGTGTTCGAGCCGGAGCGCATCCGTGCCGTCGCGGGAACCGTCGGCCTGAACGAAGCTTACGTACAACTCGCGCATCGGCTGCAGCACCAGGTGGGCGTGATGAACCCGGCGGGCCGCTACTGGGAGCGCTGCTTTGTCGTGGTGGTCGAATCCATCCGCACCACGGCATCGCTGCGAACGATGGGGCTGCGCGTTGCCGCGGCCCTGCGCCGGCCGATGCACGTGACCGGCGCCGACGGCAGCCCTATGCAGGTACGGCTGGACGTCGGCATCGGCGTGCTGCGGCTGGAGCGCGAAAGCGCCGAAGTCGAGGATCTCCTGCACGAAGCGCAGGCGCTGGCGGAAGCCGCGCGTCACTTCGCATCGCGCGCGGCGACGCGCGATCCCGAGACGGGCGATGTCGTTCCCGTCGAACACGCGCAACTGGGCCCGCGCCCGGCTACTTCGCGCCCGCAGCCGCCGCGGCGCTTTCCTGTGCCTTCCTTGCGAACTCCGCGCGCAAGGCCTTGAGTTTCTCGCGCGGGTCTTCCTTCGTCGTCGCCTTCTCCAGCTGCATCTCCGCGATGAAGCGGCTCGGCAGCGCAGCGATCATGTCGCGGCCTTTCTTGCGCTTGCGCGTCCAGCTCACGGCCAGCGTGCGCTGCGCGCGCGTGATGCCCACGTACATCAGGCGGCGCTCTTCCTGCAGGCGCTGCAGGATGCCTTCATTGGCCTCGCCCTTGGCGCCGTTGTCGTCGTCGAGCTTGAAGGGCAGCAGCCCCTCGTTCACGCCGACCAGCATCACGTGCGGCCACTCGAGGCCCTTGGCCGCATGAAGCGTGGAGAGCGTGACGACGTTCTGGTCCTGTTCGCGCTCGCTGATGGTCGACAGCAGCGAGACCGTCTGTGCGACTTCCATCAGCGTCTTCTTCTCGCTGGCGATCGTGACGCCCGCGGTGTCGTCGATGTGGCCGCCGCAGCGCTGTGCCATCCAGTCGGCGAATTCGAGCACGTTGGTCCATCGCGCGGCCGCGAGTTTGTCGTTGTCTTCCGATTCGAAGAGGTGCTTCTCGTAGCCGATATCCTTCAGCCACTCCATGAGAAATGCGCGCGCGTCTTCCGCGCCGGTGGTGTGGCGTGCGCGAAATTCGAGATCGTTGATGTAGCGGCCGAACTCGTGCAGCCCGCCGACTGCCCGCGCGGGAAGCGCGGAGCCGAGCGACGAGGAGAACAACGCCTCGAAAAGCGACAGCTTGTACTTGCCCGCGAAGACGCCCAGGCCCTGCAGCGTCTGGTGGCCGATGCCGCGTTTGGGCGACGTGACGGCGCGAAGAAACGCGGGGTCGTCGTCGTTGTTGACGATGAGGCGCAGCCACGCGCACAAGTCCTTGATCTCCGCGCGGTCGAAGAACGATTGACCGCCGGACACCTTGTACGGAATCTGCGCCTTGCGCAGCGCCTGCTCGAACACGCGGGCCTGGTGGTTCGCGCGATAGAGCATCGCGAATTCCTTCCAATCCTTGCCCAGACCATTTGCGCGAATCGACTGGATGCGCGCTACTGCGCGCTCGGCCTCGTGTGCCTCGTTGTCGCAATCGACGATGCGCACCGGCTCGCCTTCACCCAGTTCGGAGAACAGCGTCTTCGGATACAGCTTCGGGTTCGGCCCGATCACGTTGTTCGCGGCGTTGAGGATCGATGTGGTCGAGCGGTAGTTCTGCTCGAGCTTGATGACACGCAGCTGAGGGTAGTCGACCGGAAGCTTCTTGAGGTTGTCCAGCGTTGCGCCGCGCCAGCCGTAGATCGACTGGTCGTCGTCGCCCACCGCGGTGAAGCGGCCCTTGTCGCCCACCAGCAGCTTGAGCAACTCGTATTGCGTGGCGTTGGTGTCCTGGTATTCGTCCACGAGGACGTGACCGACTTGCGACTGCCACTTCTCGCGGACATCGGCGTGCTGCTGCAGCAACTTGAGCGGCAGGCCGATCAGGTCGTCGAAGTCCACGCTCTGGTAGGCCGCGAGCCTTTCCTCGTAGCGCCCCATGATGCGCGCGGTGATGCGCTCGTCATCGCTTTGCGCTTGCGCCTCCGCCTGCGCGGCGTTCAGGCCCATGTTCTTCCACAGCGAGATCGCCCATTGCCAATGGCGCGCCGTGGCCGCGTCGGTGGTGCCGCCCGCATCTTTCAGGATCGATGTGACGTCGTCCGAATCGAGGATCGAGAATTGCGGCTTGAGACCGAGCGCCGCGCCGTCCTGCCGCAGCATGCGCACGCCGAGCGCGTGGAAGGTGCAGATCAGCACTTCCTTCGCGGCCCTGCCCACGAGCGACTTCGCGCGTTCGCGCATTTCGGCGGCGGCCTTGTTGGTGAAGGTGATCGCGGCGATGCGTTTCGCCTCGAGGCCGGCGGTGATGAGGCGCCCGATCTTGTGCGTGATGACGCGCGTCTTGCCCGAGCCCGCGCCGGCCAGCACCAGGCAAGGCCCATGCAGGTAATTGACGGCTTCCTGCTGGGCGAGATTCAGGCCTGACATCGTGGGGGAAACGGGAACTGCGTGGGGGAACGTGAAGGAGCGGCGAATCATAAGCCGCACCGTCAGCTGCCGTTGGAATGCCCCGGGCCGGTTGCGAAGAAAATACGCCCGTGCTTGACATCCTGCTCGTCACGTTTCCGTTCTTCGCGCTGGTGCTCGCGGGCTACGTGGCCGCGCGTCGCCGCATGCTGCCGCTGGATGCGATCCCCGGCCTGAACGCCTTCGTCCTTTATTTCGCGCTGCCGTGCATGCTCTACCGATTCGGTGCGAGCACACCGATTGCGCAATTGATCGACGGCTTTGCGGCGTCGGTGTATCTGGTGAGCGCGTTGGTACTCGTTGCCGCCGTCGTGAAATTCAGCCGCAACGAGCGCATCGGCTGGAACGACGCGTCGTTCGGCGCGCTGGTGGCTGCGTTCCCGAACACAGGCTTCATGGGTGTGCCGCTACTGATCGCCCTGCTCGGTGCGCAAGCGTCGGGCCCCGCGATCCTCACGATCCTTGTCGACCTGCTCATCACGAGTTCGCTGTGCATTGCGCTGTCGCGGCTCGATGGCGCGGACGTGCACGGCGCCGAAGCCGCCGCGATGAATGCACTCAAAGGTGTGGCCGTCAATCCGATGCCGTGGTCCATCGTGCTGGGTGGATTGGCATCGGCCTTGCACTTCGAACCCGTGAAGCCCGTCGCGCAGACGATCGGGTTGCTCGCGGATTCCGCATCGCCTGTTGCGCTGTTCACGATCGGCGCGGTGCTTGCGCGATCGCAATACATTGCGGCGCTGCACGAACACGCGCCCATGCCCTGGGGCGATTTCGTTCCGGTCGCCGTGGTAAAGCTGCTCGTGCATCCGCTACTCGTGTGGGGGATCGGTCATGCAGCGATCGCAGCCGGTGTGCCGCTGCGGCCCGATGCGCTCACGGTGATGGTGCTCGTCGCTGCGCTGCCTTCGGCGAGCAACGTCGCGATCCTCGCGGAGCGATTCGAGGCCGACACGGGGCGCATCGCGCGCATCATCCTCATCTCCACAGCGGCGGCCTTCATCACTTTTTCGGCTGCGGTGGCTCTGCTGAAATAAGGGGCTTCGGCGCGAACCTCACCAGCACGCCATCGCTCAGCACGACAAGCTCGTCGGGCTGAAAGCCCATGGTGTCGGCCAGCGCGAGCTCGCGATCCGCGAATCGATAAAGCACGACGTCGCCGAGCGAATCGCGCACGAGCTGCGGCAACAAGCCGTGCACGATCTGCGCCATCTCGGGCGCAAGGCCGGCCCAACGCACGGCCAGCAGCTCGATGCGATGCGCGCGAACCGTTCGGTCGGATGGTTCGAAGCGAAGGCGAAACGCCACGTCCACTTCGCCGGCTTGCGGCTCGAGCTGCGGCCCGGCGAGCTGCAAGGCGAATGTCGAAGCGACCTGCTGGCTTGCGGGTAGAAGCGTCAGCAGCGGCGTTGCGATTCGAAGCTGTGCGACACCTGCGAGTGCGAGATCGAGCGGGAAACGCTGCGCGATCTCGCGGCGCAAAGTGCCGATGGAGATTTTCAGGCGCGGGCGCGATGCGCCCTCCTGCGCACACACGCGCGCTGCGGGCCAGCAGGCAAGAGCGGACAACAGCGTACGTCGATCCATCGTGATGCGATTGTCTCGCGGGCCGTCGCGCTGCGGATGCGCTACGCTTGCGGCCGATGTGCAATCGTTATCGCCCGGCCAGCGTTACTTATGTGCGCGACGTGTTCGGCTACACGCTGATCAAGGAGCGTGAGCCCGACGCCAACTACAACACGGGCGGCATCGGCCCATGGCAGAGCGGCCCTTTTGTTCGACCCGAAGGTCTCGACATCGGACAGTGGGGCTTGATCCCCTGGTTCAGCAAGACACGCAGACCTACGGGCAGACTCGGCAAGCCGATCAGCACGAACAACTGCCGCATCGAAACGGTGGCGACAGCACCCAGCTTCAAGGGGCCGTGGGCACGAGGGCAGCGTTGCCTCGTGCCGGCCGTCGACTGGGACGAGCCTTATTGGGGCACCGGCAAGAACATCTGGTGGCGCTTCGCGCGTCGCGACGGTACGGCATGGGCGCTCGCGGGCCTGTGGACCGAATGGACCGATCCGGCCAGCGGCGAGATCGTGGTGAGCTATACCTTGCTCACGCAGAACTGCGACGCGCATCCGCTGCTCGCGCTGATGCACAAGCCCGATCCGCAGTTGCCCGCTGAAGCGCAGGACAAACGCACGGTGATTCCCATCGAGCGTAACGATTGGGACAAGTGGCTGAACGGCACGCTCGAAGACGCGATGTCGCTCGTGAAGCTGCCTGAGCCGGATCTTTTCGTGCACGGCGCAGCCGATCCATTGCAGCAAATCGATTTACGCTGACAGACACAGCCGCTGCCCGGCTTTATCTTCATCTGTCTCTCATGGCAGAAGAAATATGAAGATTGCCCAAGTCGCTCCCCTCATCGAAAGCGTGCCGCCCAAAGCTTATGGCGGCACCGAACGCGTCGTGCATTACCTCACGGAAGCGCTCGTACAGATGGGCCATGAAGTCACGCTTTTCGCCAGCGGCGATTCGCACACCTCCGCGCACCTGGTGCCTATCGTGGACCGCGCGCTGCGCCTGCATCCCGCCAAACCGGACCCGACGATCTGGCACACGATCATGGTGGACCGCGTGCGCGAACTCAGCGATTCGTTCGACGTGGTCCATTTCCACATCGAGACGCTGCACCTGCCGTTGATGAGCCGGTGCAGGACGCCCAGCCTCACAACGCTGCACGGCCGGCTCGACCTGCCCGACCTCAAGCCCTTGCATCGCCGCTTCAAGGACCATCCGCTGGTGTCCATCTCCGACAACCAGCGTCTGCCGCTCTCGGCGTCGACATGGCTGGGCACCGTGCACCACGGCCTGCCCGTCGACTTGTATTCGTTCCATCCGCAGCCGCAGGACTACTTTGCATTCGTCGGCCGCGTGTCTCCCGAGAAGGGCCTGGACCGCGCGATCGAGATCGCGCTGGCCTGCGACACGCCGCTGCGCATCGCGGCCAAGGTCGACCCGGCCGACTGCGAATATTTCGAACAAGTGATCGAGCCGATGCTGGACCATCCGCTGGTCACGTTCGTCGGTGAGATCGGCGAAGACGCGAAGGACGATTTCATCGGCAACGCAAAAGCGTTCCTCATGCCCGTGAACTGGCCCGAGCCCTTCGGACTGGTGTTGATCGAATCGTTGGCGTGCGGCACCCCGGTCATCGCGTACGGGCACGGCTCGATTCCCGAGCTGCTGGAAGACGGGCTCACCGGATTCGTGGTGCACGACCAGAAGCAGGCCATCGCTGCCGCGCGGCGGATCGACGAGATCGATCGCGCCGCGTGCCGCGCTGTGTTCGAGCATCGTTTCACGTCCGAAGTGATGGCGCGAAACTATGTGACGTTGTATCGGCAGATGGTGGGCGCGAGAAAGAGTGTGCCGGCATGAAGACGCGCAAGATCCAGCACGGCGACAACTGGTACGTGCTTGCGACGCTCGCGCACACGGAGCTGCAGCCGCAGGTGCTCAAGAGCGGCGAGACCTTCGCCATCTTCGATCGCTTCGGCGACATCGCCGCGCTCGCGGCGGCCGACGAGGGCCTCTTCCACAACGACACGCGGCATTTGTCGCACATGGAACTGCTGGTCGACGGGCTGCGCCCGCTGCAACTGGGCGCCGGCACGGAGCACGCCAACAGTGTGCTCGGCATCGATCTCATGAACCCCGACATCGCCGTCGATCACGAGGTACAGCTCGCCAAAGGCACATTGCACATGCATCGCACGAAGCTGCTGCGGCAGGGCGCGTGCCAGGAGCGGCTGACGGTGGGCAACTTCGGCGCGGACACGGCGGAGGTGCGCCTGGGCCTGACCTTCGCGGCCGACTTCATCGATCTTTTCGAGATGCGCGGCATGCGGCGCGAGCGGCGCGGCGACATGCTTGCGCCCGCAGTGGCAGGCAACACGGTGACGCTGTCGTATCGCGGGCTGGACGCGGTCATCCGCCGCACGCACCTGCGGTTCGACCCGCCGCCTCAAGAGCTGAGCGAGCAGTTCGCGGTATTCGACATTTCGGTCGCACCCGGCGAGCACCGCGACCTGGAGATCACCGTCACTTGCGAATGCGAAGGCGAGCCGGCGCCGAAGGAGGCGACCTTCGCGCAGGCATTGGACACCGGCCGCCGCGAGTGGCAGCGCCAACACGAAGAAGGCTTGTTCAACAACGACACGCGGCACCTGTCGCACATGGAGTTGCTCGTCGACGGATTGCGCCCGCTGCAACTGGGTGCGGGCACCGAGCACGCCAACAGTGTGCTGGGCATCGACCTGATGAACCCCGACATCGCTGTCGACCACCAGGTGGAGCTTGCGAAGGGCACGCTGCACATGCATCGCACGAAGCTGCTGCGGCAGGGCGCGTGCCAGGAGCGGCTGACGGTGGGCAACTTCGGCGCGGACACGGCGGAGGTGCGCCTGGGCCTGACCTTCGCGGCCGACTTCATCGACCTCTTCGAGATGCGGGGCATGCGGCGCGAGCGCCGCGGCGACATGCTGGCGCCCACGGTGGCGGGCAACACCGTGACGCTTTCCTATCGCGGCCTTGACGCGGTGATCCGCCGCACGCACCTCAGGTTCGATCCGCCGCCGAACGAGCTCAACGAACAGTTCGCATGTTTCGATATCTGCGTCGCACCCGGTGAGCATCGGGACCTGGAGATCACCGTCACCTGCGAGT
>DATJJL010000060.1:0-11840 GCA_035492155.1 Ramlibacter sp.
AGCTGCGCGGCATCGCAGGCATCTATCCGAACTACATCCAGATCGTCGCGAGCGCCGATTCGGGCATCAAGACGCTCGCCGACCTCAGGGGCAAACGCGTGGCCGTCGGCGCGCCGAAGTCCGGCACCGAAATCAACGCACGCGCGATCCTGAAAGGCGCAGGCATGACGTACAACGACCTGGGCAAGGTCGAGTACCTGCCCTTCGGCGAATCGGTCGAGCTCATGAAGAATCGCCAGCTCGACGCGACGTTGATCTCCGCGGGCCTGGGCGTTTCCGCTATTCGCGACCTCGCGACCGCCGTGAAGATCGTGATTGTCCCCGTGCCGCAAGATGTGATCACCAGGATCGGCGACCCAGCGTACATCGCCGGCACTGTGCCCGCGAACACATATGAAGGCCAGGCCGCGCCGGTGCAGACCGCCGCGATCCAGAACTTCCTCGTCACGCACGAAGGTGTGCCCACCGACACTGTCTACAAGATGACCAAGGCAATGTACGAGCACCTCGACCAGCTCGTCGCCGCGCACGCTGCCGCGAAGGCCATCAAGCGCGAGGACGGCCCGAAGAACATGCCGGTGCCGCTGCACCCGGGCGCCGAGAAGTACTATCGCGAAGTCGGCCTGATCAAGTAATCGGCCCGACGACGCGATGACCGAAGCCACGAAAGAATCCCCGCTCTCATTCGACCATCCCCTGCCCTCGAGCACCGAAGCCGAGGAGCAGGGCCATTCGCGCAAGCTCGGCGGCTGGGAATTGAAAGCCGTCGCGCTTTGCGCGATCGCTTTTTCCGCCTACCAGCTCACGATCGCGGGGTTTGCGCCGCTGTCGTCGATCGTGACGCGCGCGCTGCACGTCGGGTTCCTGCTGCTGATCACCTTCATGCTGTACCCGCTGGTCAATCGCGGGCGCGCTGCGAAGCACATTCCGTGGTACGACTGGGTCCTTGCGATCACGGGCTTCGCGCTCGCGTTCTACCAGTGGATCTTCGAGGGCGACTTGATCCAGCGCTCAGGCGATCCGACGACGACGGACCTCATCGTCGGCGCGATCGTCGTGGTGCTCGTGTTCGAGGCCGCGCGCCGCATCCTCGGCATCGCGTTGCCGCTGGTGTGCGGTGCGTTCCTGCTCTACGGCTTGTTCGGGCAGTACCTGCCGGGCGATCTCGCGCATCGCGGCTACACGATCTCGCAGCTCGTGGACCAGCTCGGCTTCGGCACGGAGGGCATCTACGGCATTCCGACGTTGGTGTCGGCAACCTACATCTTCCTTTTCATCCTGTTCGGCTCGTTCCTCGAGCACGCGGGGATGATTCGCCTTTTCAACAGCGTGGCGCTCGGCTTCGTCGGGCATGCGCAAGGCGGGCCCGCGAAGGTCGCCGTGATCTCGTCGGGCTTCATGGGGATGATCTCCGGCTCCGGCGTGGCCAACGTGCTCACCATCGGGCAGTTCACGATCCCGCTGATGAAGCGCTTCGGCTACAAGGCGCACTTTGCGGGCGCGGTCGAGGCCACGGCGTCGATGGGCGGCCAGATCATGCCGCCTGTGATGGGCGCAGTCGCGTTCATCATGGCCGAGACACTGAACATCCCGTATGCGGATGTCGTGAAGGCCGCGGTGATACCCGCGCTGCTTTATTACTTCACCGTGTTCGTGATGGTGCACCTCGAAGCGGGCCGCCTGAACCTGCTCGGCATCCCGAAGGACCAGTGCCCGAACCCATGGCAAGCGATGCGCAAGGACTGGTACCTGCTCGTGCCGCTGGCCGTGCTCGTCTTCATGCTCTTCGAAGGCTTCACGCCGATGTTCGCGGGCATGATGGGCCTGGCCCTCACTGCAATCCTGATTCTCGGCAGCGCCATCGCCGCGAGCATTTCGGCCACGGCCTTCCGGGTCGTGTTCTGGTTCGCGATGGGCCTGGGTGCAGCGTCGTTTGCCAAGTGGGGCATCCATCCGGTCATCGCACTGATTGCCGCACTCGTCGCCATCAATTTCTTCATCAAGGGCGGCGACAAGACACTGCAGACGATGAAGGCGAGCCTGGTGGACGGCGCGCGCCAGGCCTTGCCTGTGGGCGTGGCCTGCGCAGTCGTCGGCGTGATCATCGGCGTGCTCACGCTGACGGGCGCGGCTTCGAGCTTTGCCGGCTACATCCTCACCATCGGGCAAAAGAGCCTGTTCGCATCGCTGTTCCTCACGATGCTCGTGTGCCTCGTGCTCGGCATGGGCATCCCCACGATCCCGAACTACATCATCACGAGTTCGATCGCAGCGCCCGCGCTTCTGAAGCTGGGCGTGCCTCTGATCGTCTCGCACATGTTCGTCTTCTACTTCGGCATCATGGCGGACCTCACGCCGCCGGTGGCGCTGGCGGCCTTCGCGGCATCTTCCATCGCGAAGGATTCGCCGATGAAGATCGGCTGGAAGGCCACGCAGATTGCGATCGCCGGCTTCGTCGTGCCGTACATGGCCGTGTACGACCCGGCGCTCATGGTGCAAGGCAACTGGACCGTCCTCGCAGTGGCGTACGTCGTGTTCAAGGCGATCGTCGCGATCGTGCTCTGGGCCGTTGTGACCATCGGTCATATGTGGCGCCCGGTGAGCTGGTTCGGCCGGGCCTTCGCCTTCGTCGCAGCCGCGCTGCTGGTGGCCGCCGTTCCGCTCACCGACCAGGCCGGCTTTGCCATGGCCGCTGTTTTCGTCGTGTGGCAGTGGGTGAGAAACAGGCCGCGCGCGGTGCCTGCATGACATGACGGGAATCTGCTTCGCGGCCGGCGCGCTCGCCGCGACGTTGCACGTCTCGCAGTTCACGCTCGCGTGGATGCACTCCATCGAGAAGATCCGGTGGGAGGAGGACTGGCGCGTCGTGCACGGCAAGCTCGTCGTCGACGAAGCTCGCATCGTCGGCACGGGCGCGGGCATGGAGCCGCCGCCCGATGCGAAGTTCGTGAAAGGCGTGTGGCACTACAAGCCGGCGGTTGCACCGCTTGCAGAGGTGGATCTCGCCCACTCGCCTTTCACGAAGGAATACGAGATCTGCACCGAGGGCCGGTGCGAGCCCCTGACGACGCTGCTGCCCGGCCTGCCGAAAATCGCGGTTGTGCGCATGCGGGCCTGCGAGCAATGACCAAAGATCTCAGCCGTTGAATTCGACCTTGCGGCCATTGAGCGGCTGCACGGGCCGCGCATTCATCGGATAGAGCTTGCGAAATGCGGCGAGCTGCGCGCGCGATAGTTCCACCGGTGTCCTCAGCACCTGCCAGCGCACGCCTTCGCTGCAAGGCGGCGTGGTGAGCGAGCCCATGAAAGCCCAGTAACTCCGATCGGCGGGCAGCAAAGCGGCTGCATCGAAAGGCTCCGCCAGCGGCGCCTTGCCTCCCGCATTCGCAGGCATCGCTGCGAACACCTTGGCGAGCACCGGATTCGTCTTGCCCACCTTGAACAGCACACCGACGACAGCGAGCTTGCCTTGCGCATCCTTGTGCACGAGGTGCGCGACCAGCGGGTAAGCCTTGCCGTTGATCTTTTCTTCGCTGGGCGCATGGAAGTGGAACTGCAGCAGCTCTGCGCTGCCGGACGCGAGCTTGACGCTTCCCCCCGATGCGAGATTTACCTGGATCGTGTGACCGTTGTTCACTACTTCGGCCGCGCTCGGCGTGTACGAGAACTCGAGCGGCACGAAAGCCGAGGCCTTCGCCGTCTTGCGAATGTCGATGGGCGATTGCTCGCGGCCCAGCTTGCACGCCGCGAAGTCGGATTGAAGATCACCCCAATGCGGCGCTGCGCTCTTGCCTGTGTAGCCCCAATGGGGATCGCCGCCGGTGTCGGCCGCGAAGGCCGACGCGGCGAACAGCGCCGCCAGTGCGGCAATCGAAAGAGTGCGATTCATCAATGGCTCCCGAAGACTGAGCCTTTGAGTGACCCCGGCCGGGCAGAAGTTCCAACGCGGGCCGCCGCGCCTCAACCCAGGTCCGGCGAAGTGAACGGCACCTCGTACACCTGCTTGCCGGCAGTCTGGTAGACAACGACGAACCCGCTGGGCGTCGGGCGGGCGCCATACACCGCCGCCTGCGTACTGGTGTCGACGTTGTCGGCCACCATGAACGAGGCGCCCGAAGCAGCACCCGCTGCAGTGAAGTACTGCGCGAGGATTTGCGATCCGCTCGCCCACGTGAACACGTAGCCGCCGTGCCCCAGCGCCGTGATCCAGCCGAAGCTGGTCGGCATCGTGACGGTGCCCAGCACATTGCCCGCGGCGTCGATGTGCTGCACGACGAATCCCTGCGCGGCCGGGTCGAGCCAGCCCACCAGTGCCGTGCCGTCGGAGAGGATGGCCACCTCCGGGCTGCTGGTGTTCGCGCCCATGGTCTGCTGCGCGACGACCTGCCCGGAAGGCGTGACGATCTTCCACGCCACGGGCGCCAGCACGAACACGCCCGGGCCCGGAACGATGTCCGTGCTCGCGAAAAGGAAGTTGCCATTGGGAAGGCGCGCCATCGCCGGGCGCCACCACGAGGCGCCACCCAGCTCGACCGGCGAGCCCGTCACGTGGCCTGTCGCATCGACGCTCACCAGCGTTTCGTCGAAGAATTGCGTGGGCGTGGCATGCGAGTCGTGACGCACGCCGATCGCGTAGCTGCCGTCGGCATTGACGAAGATCGGGCCGTCGAAGAGCGATACGGACTCGGAGTAGTCGACCGTCTGCACCAGGTCAGCCAGTCCGGCGTTCACGGCCGGGTCGGACACGCCGCCCGTGGCCAGCAGTTGGCCGGACGCACTCACCTTCTGCACATAGACGCGCACGGTGAGCATGCCCGCTGCGCTGTCATAGAACGCGTCATTGGCGGACACGAGGAACGACCCATCGGCCAGCGCCGTCACCCCGTGCGACGACGACATGGCGGCGAAGACCTGCACGGGCGAACCAAGCTTGGCTCCGCCCGAGTCGAAGATCTGCGCGTAGACCGCATTGCCGCCCGCGCTGGCGGACCCCGGCGTGTTCCACACGACGACAAAGCCGCCATTGGCGAGAGGCCCGGCCTGCAGCGATTCGCCCGTCGCCGCTGCGGTGGCGCTGAGCTGGACCGGCGTGGCAACGGGTGGCGCGGGCGATGGTGCCGGTGCCGGTGCCGGTGCCGGTGCAGGTGCGGGCAGCGACCCGCCGGAACCAGCGGTGGCGGGCGTTGACGATCCGCCGCCGCCTCCTCCGCACGCCGTCAAGGCGAACAGCACAGCCAAAGCAGCGGTCCTGGAACGCACGGAAGCCATCGTTGATCTCCAGCTTGCAACGCGTGGAGCTTCGGGTGCGACACAGACGATTCGTGTCGGACGGCGGCTTTACGACGGGTCGGAGATCGTCGTCGTTCCCAGTTCCCGCTCGAGTGCCTCGAGCAGTTGCGCCATCGGCCTTTCCAGCCGGTTCAGCTGCTCCTGCACGGTGACCGGTGGCGCATATGTTTTCAGCGACCTTTCCAGGTCCGAGGCGAGCTGCTGGATTTCGCGTGCGCCCACGTTGCCTGCAACACCCTTGAGCATATGGGCGAGGCGCTCCGCACCGGCGATATCGCCGTTCGCGATGGCTTCGTGAATTTGCGCGATCAGCGAACCGTTGGCCTCCAGGAATCGGGTGAGGATGGTGCGATACAGCTTCGCATTGCCGCCGCAGATTCGCAATCCGCGCTTGGCATCGAGGCCGGTAATGCCGGCCCACTCGCCCTCGCCCTCGCCTTCGTACTTGTTCGTCTTCATGGGCCCGCGGCCCGCATCTTGAGTCCGCGTGTCCAAGGTCGTGAGCGGCGGAATCCATCGCAAAAGCGTGGCCCAGAGTTGCGCGGGCTCGATGGGCTTGGTCAATGAATCGTTCATGCCCGCATCGATACAGCGGCGGCGGTCCTGCTCCATGGCGTTCGCTGTCATGGCAACGATGGGCAACCTGTCGAATCGCTTGAGGCGCCTTAGCTCTCGTGTGGCCGTCACGCCGTCCATCACGGGCATCTGCATGTCCATGAAGACGAGGTCGTAGTAATTCGCCTGCACTTTCTGCAGCGCGGCCTCGCCGTGTTCGGCGATCTCGACGAACAGGCCCGCTTCGCGGAGCATCTCCTGCGCGACGATCTGGTTGATGTCGTTGTCCTCCACGACGAGCACACGCGCGCCGCGAATCGCGTCGAGCGCGGGCGGCGGCGAATCGCCGGCCGGTGTGCGCGTCCGGTGCATATCGTCAGCCGGCTGTTTCCGTCGTGCGAGAAGCTGCGTGGTGGCCTCGACCAGACACGTCGGCATGACCGGCTTCACCAGCACCATTTCGATGCCGGCGGCCTTGGCCTGCTGGATCATCTCGTCGCGCCCGTAAGCGGACACCATCATCATGGTCGGAGGCATTTCCAGGCCGAGTTCACGGATGCGCCGGGCCGTCTGCAGTCCGTCGATGCCCGGCATGCGCCAATCCAGGTAGACGACATCGAAAGGCTGCCCTTGGACGCATGCGGCGCGCACGGCTTCGATCGCATCCACCCCGCTGGCCGCCTCCGCCACTTCGACGGCGATTTCCTGCAGCAGATCCGACAGCGCAGCACGCGCGTAGAAGTTGTCGTCGACGACGAGCGCGCGGCAGCCGCGAAGACTTTCCGGGCGCAGCGCCTCGCGTGCGGGCTGCGGGTCCACGCCCACGCGAACCGTGAACCAGAACGTGCTGCCCTTGTCCGGCTCGCTTTCAACGCCAACGGCGCCACCCATCATTCGTGCGAGCGTCTTGCTGATCACCAGCCCGAGGCCGGTGCCGCCGAAGCGGCGCGTCGTGGACATGTCCGCCTGCGAGAAGCTCTGGAAGAGCCGCTCGATCTGCTCGCCCGAAATCCCGATGCCGGTGTCGCGCACCTTGAATTCGAGCAGCACCTCGGTATCGCTGCGCTCGAGGGCCTTCAGCGAAATGCCGACTTCGCCCTGCTCGGTGAATTTGAGCGCGTTGTTGGCGAGGTTCAAAAGGACCTGCCCGATGCGCATCGAATCGCCCTTCAGGCGCCTCGGGACGGCCGGGTCGATCTCGACCAGCAGTTCCAGGCCCTTTTGCTCCGCGGAAAGCGCGATGAGCGCGCATGTGTTGTCCAGGACCTGCTCCAGGTCGAACTCGTCCATCACGAGATCGAGCTTGCCCGCTTCGATCTTGGAGAAATCCAGGATGTCGTTGATCACACGAAGCAGGTGCTGCCCGGCCGACTGGATCTTTTCCAGGTAGTCGTGCTGCTTGGGCGTGAGCTCCGTCTTCAGCGCCAGATGCGACAGGCCGATGATCGCGTTCATCGGCGTGCGGATCTCGTGGCTCATGTTGGCGAGGAACTCCGATTTGGAATGGGTCGCTGCTTCGGCCTGCTCCTTGGCAGCGCGCAATTCCAGCTCCGCCTGCTTGCGCGCCGTGATGTCGCGGGCCACGCTGAGCACGCCGATGACCTCTCCTTCGCGGCTGCGAAGCGGTGTGCGAATCGTCTCGTGCACGATCTGGCTGCCGTCGGACAAAGTGACCACGTTCTCGAAGGAAAGCTTTCCGCCGCGCGCAAGCACCTCCACATCGCGAGCGCGCACCCAGCTTGCCTGCCCGGGAAGCGCGACGTCCTCCGGGGTCTTGCCGACGACCTCGTCGACGCGACGGTTCAACACCTTCGCGAATGCCTCGTTCAACCCGAGGTACGTTCCGGTGCGATCCCGAAACGAGATGCAGTCCGGAATGCAGTCGATGATCGATGCGAGCAGCATCTGCTGGCGCTGCACTTCGCGTTGTGCGCGCTTCTTGTCGGTCGAGTCCACGACGTTGACGACGAACACCGCGCGTCCCGCGTGCTCGGTCAGGAAGACCGAAATTTCCACGTCCCGCAGGGATCCGTCCTTGTGCCGGTGACGCGCCTCGAAGTTGGCAGTGCCGCCCCGCATGGTGATTTCGCGCACCGCCTGCGCCTCATCGCGCGTGAACTCGGGGCTGAACTGATGCGTCTTCAATGCGGCGAATTCCTCGCGCGAGTATCCGAGGTGCCTGCACATGGCCGGATTCGCGTAGGTGATCTTTCCGGTATCGCGCTCGATCCAGAACATGGGGCCGGAGTTTTCGAGCACCTCGCGCGCCTGGGCTGCGTCCATCGACGCCGCTCGGCATTCCTTCAGTTGACGCTCGGCAGCGTCGGCGCGGCGCAGCGCAACTTCGAGTTGCTCGTGCAAGCCCAATTGCGTACTTCCGGACATGTGCAAGACCCCCTTCTTGACGACGGCCGATACAGCGGCTGGCTCTATCTTGTAACCAGCGGTTGCCGCCGCTTTAGGGGAAATGCCTAAGCGCGTCGAGTACGCGTGAAGAAGGTCACCCCTTCGCGTCCGCCACGCACTTTTTCATGAAGCTGTTTTTCGCGGCGCCTGCAAGCTTCTTGTCCGCGGCCTTCGATTCGCACGCAGTCGTTGCAGATGAACCTTTGGTGTCGGTTTCGCACTTTTTCAGGAAACTGCTTTTGGCAGCGCCTGCAAGTTTCTTCGTGGCCGCTTGTTCGTCGCACGTGGAAGGCTTGGCCGAATCGGCTTCGCACTTTTTCATGAACGAATTGCGCGCCGCGCCGGCGAGCTTCTTGCTATCTGCCTGTGCAGCGCAAGTGTCCGCTGCGAGAGCTGCATGGCACATACCGAAAGCAATGGCGGCCGCGACAAGAATCTTCTGCATGGAAGGCTCCTTCTCTCTTTGACGAGATCGGCAAGTCTCCCACTGCGGCCGGCAGCTGACAAGGCATGCGGCAAAATCGCGATCCTCGACAAGGACCCCCGCATCAACCCTACCCTCTGGAAAACCCCCGATTACATGCGCCTGTGGACGGCGCAGGTCGTGTCGACGTTCGGCTCATCCGCATCGTCGGTGATCTACCCGCTGCTGATCCTTGCGCTGACGAATTCGCCGTCGGCGGCGGGCGTCGCGTCGGCCCTTCGCATCCTGCCGTACCTGTTGCTGTCCATTCCGGTGGGCGCGCTGGTGGATCGCTGGGACCGCAAGCGCGTGATGATCGTTTGCGACCTGGGGCGGCTTGCCGCCGTCGCGTGCATCCCGATCGCAATCTGGTTTGATCTTCTGGCGCTCTGGCAGCTCTATGTCGTGTCCCTTGTCGAGGGCACGTTCTTCGTGTTCTTCAACATCGCGGAAGTCGCTGCACTGCCTCGCGTCGTGCCGAGGGATCTGCTTCCCGCCGCGACGGCGCAAAACCAGGCGGCCTTCGGCGCGGCAGTGGTTGCGGGGCCTTCTGTGGGCACGCTGCTTTATGAATCGCTTGGCCGCGCAGCGCCCTTCGTCTTCGATGCAGTGACGTATCTTGTTTCCGCACTGTCGGTGCTCGCCATCCGCACGCCGCTGCGCGGGGAGGCGCCGGCGGCGGCGGGCAAGCTGCGCGAGCAGATCGCGGAAGGTCTTCGCTGGCTCTGGCAGCGGCCGGTCATCCGCACGATGGCATTTCTCACGGGCGGCATCAACTTCGTCTATGCGGCCACGCCCTTGATCATGATCGTGCTGGCCAAGGAGATGCACGCAAGCGACTTCGACATCGGCGTGATGTTCAGCGTGGGCGGCCTGGGCGGCGTGATCGGATCGTTCTTCGGCGCGCGGGTGCAACGCAGCTTCAGCTTCGGGCAGGTGATCGTCGCGATCGTGTGGATGCAGGCGCTGCTTTTTCCGCTTTATCTTCTTGCGCCGAATGTCGTGCTGCTCGGCGCGGTGTTCGCAGTCATCTACCTTCTTGCGCCGATCTACAACGTGGTGCAGTTCAGTTATCGCGTGGCGCAGATTCCCGATGCATTGCAAGGCCGCGTCAACAGCGTGTTCCGCCTGCTGGCGTCGGGATTGCAGCCACTCGGCGCGGGCCTGTGCGGCGTGTTGCTGGAACACGCCGGTGCTGTGTGGACAGTAGGCTTTTTCGCCGCGTGCTATTTCGCGCTGGCGATCGGGGCCGCGTGCAGCCGCTCGGTGCGGCATGCGCCGGTGTTTGGCACCACCTGACGGCTCAGAACGCCGAAATCCCCGTTTGCGCGCGCCCGAGGATGAGCGCATGCACGTCGTGCGTGCCCTCGCAGGTGTTCACCACCTCGAGGTTCACCAGGTGCCGCGCAACGCCGAACTCGTCGCTGATGACGTTGCCGCCCATCATGTCGCGCGCCGTGCGTGCGATGTCCAGCGCCTTGCCGCAGGAGTTGCGCTTCATGATCGTCGTGATCTCGACCGACGCCGTGCCCTCGTCCTTCATGCGGCCCAGGCGCAGGCAACCTTGCAGGCCCAGCGTGATCTCGGTCTGCATGTCGGCGAGCTTCTTCTGGATGAGTTGATTGGCAGCCAGCGGCTTGCCGAACTGCTTGCGATCCAGCACGTACTGGCGCGCGCGATGCCAGCAGTCTTCCGCTGCGCCGAGTGCGCCCCACGCGATGCCGTAGCGCGCCGAGTTCAGGCATGTGAATGGGCCTTTCAGGCCGCGCACTTCGGGGAAGGCGTTTTCCTCGGGGCAGAACACTTCATCCATCACGATCTCGCCGGTGATCGAAGCGCGCAGGCCCACCTTGCCCATGATCTTCGGCGTGCTCAGGCCCTTCCAACCCTTCTCGAGCACAAAGCCGCGAATGGCGCCTGCGCCACCAGTGGCGCCTTCGGCATCCGCGTCCTTCGCCCACACGACGAACACATCGGCGATCGGCGAATTGGTGATCCACATCTTCGAGCCGGAGAGCTTGTAGCCGCCGTCGACCTTGCGTGCGCGCGTGACCATGCTGCCCGGATCTGAGCCGTGGTTCGGCTCGGTAAGGCCGAAGCAGCCGATGAGTTCGCCCGTCGCGAGCTTGGGCAGGTACTTCTGCTTCGTCTGCTCGTTGCCGAATTCGAAGATGGGCACCATCACGAGCGACGACTGCACGCTCATCATCGAGCGATAGCCCGAGTCGACGCGCTCCACCTCGCGCGCGACGAGGCCGTAGCAAACATAGTTCAGGCCCGCGCCGCCGTACTGCTCGGGGATCGTGGCCCCAAGCAAACCCAGCTCGCCCATCTCGCGGAAGATTTTCGGGTCGGTGCTTTCGCTGCGGAATGCTTCGAGCACGCGGGGACCGAGCTTCTCGCTGCTATAAGCGTGCGCGGCGTCGCGCACGGCGCGCTCGTCGTCGGTGAGCTGCGCGTCGAGCAGCAACGGGTCGGCCCAGTTGAATGAGGCTTTGGCAGCCATGGTGTTCTCCTTGGATAGCGTAAGTGTAGGCGTCAGGCCGGCCCGGCCGGTCGCGGCGGCGCGGGTAGCGCAGTGAAGGCGGCGCAGCCGATGCACAACGACACTGCGATGGCGCCGAGCACGGCCGCGTAGGTTTCGACATGCATCGCGGCGGCGACGGTAGCCACGCCGCCCGTGAACCACTGCATCACGCCGACGCCGAGAAACATGGCCATCGTGAAGACAGCCATTGCACGGCCTGTCATCTCGGGCGGATACGCCGAGCGCACGTCGGCGTACTGCAAGCTGCCGAAGCCGGAGAGCAAGCCCACCGACAAAGCAAGTGCGATCTCCACCGGTGCGCCGGGGCTGATGGCCATCACCACGAAACAAGCCGCATTGATCAAGGCGCCAGTGACGATCCAGCGCCGCCGCCTCGTCTCACCCGGATCGAGCCGTCCGAAAAGCGGTGGGCCGAACATGCCGATCACCGAGATCGCAATCGCGACGTTGCCCGTCTGCACGAGGCTGAAGCTGTGCCGGTCGATGAGCATCGGCGTGAGCCAAAGCCCGCGCAATGTCATGAACGACGAATAGGTGGTGAGCGCCAGCGCGAAGATGCCGATGGTGTACGGCAGGCGG
>DATJJL010000061.1:0-14523 GCA_035492155.1 Ramlibacter sp.
CCGTGACGGAATGATTGATCTGTGCGACGGCCGCATCCCAGCCGAGCTGCGCAAGTTCGGCGGCGCAGAAGAGACGGCGGAAGGCGCCGCGCGAATCAGCGAACGCATCGCGCTGCAGTACTGCGAGCCCCGGCAGCGGCGAAGCCAGCTGGCGAAACGCGGCGTGGCTCATGCCTCGTTCGTCCAGCGCAGCTGCGGCGACAGGCGATGCGCGTCCACATGCGCTTGGAGCATTCGCAAGCGCATGAAACGCGACTGGCGGAAATCGGCGCCGACGCCGTGCATGGCCGCCACGCCTTCGCGCAGCCCGTCGATGCATTCGTCCAGGCCGACCCTCGGCTGGTGATCCGGTGCGAGCGAGCGGAACAGCGAGAAATCAACCTTGTAGGAACGCGGGTCGGGTGCCGCGTCGCGATTGATCGATACCTGCGTGCCCGGGATGCGGCGGCTCACGGCCTCAGCGAGGTCGCGCACGGTGTAGTTCCAGTTTTCGCTGCCCACGTTGACACACACCAGCGGTTCACTGCCTTCAGTGCGGCGATGGCACGCCCAATCGATGGCTCTGGCCATATCACGCACGTCGATCAGCGGCCGCCAGGGAGTGCCGTCGCTCAGGACCTGGATCGTTCCGGTCGCCAGCGCTGAAGCGACGAAGTCGTTGAGTACGAGGTCGAGGCGCAGCCGCCCGGACATACCGCAGGCGGTTGCGAACCGCAGGCAGGTTACCTGCATCGCGCCGAGTCCCATTGCCCGGAACGCGTTCTCCACGCCGACCTTGGAGCGCGCGTATGCCGTCAAAGGCGCGACCGGGTCCTGCTCCGTGCGCGCGTGTGCGCCCGAAGCGCCATAAACACTGCAACTGGAGGCGAAGACGAAGCGTCGGACGCCCGCATCGCGAGCGAGCGTCGCGATGCGCATCGTTGCGCGACGATTGATTTCATCGGTGACCGATTCGAACTGCCGCCCCATCGGGTCGTTCGAGATTGCCGCGAGGTGCACGACGGCGTCGACCGAGGCCAGCAGATCCGCCGGCAAGTCGCGCACGTCCCCGAAGTACTGCGCATCCAGCCGCGTTTCAGGCAAGCGCCCGTCGACGGTGAGGGCTGAGGCGAAGAAGCCGCTGTCGAAGCCCGCCAACGCCATGCCGGGATGCGCTCGGCGCAGATGGCGCGCAACGACGGGTCCCAGGTAACCCATGTTGCCGGTGATCAGAACACGTGCAGGAGCGCTCACGGCCAGCACTTCCACGGCGCTTCGTCGCGCGCCCACAAATCCTCGAGTAAGTTCTTGTCGCGCAACGTGTCCATCGCATGCCAGAAGCCGTTGTGCTGGTAAGCGCGAAGCTGGTCGTCGCGCGCGAGATCCTGCAGGGGCTGTGTCTCCCAGCTCGTGCGATCGCCCTGTACGTACTGCAGCACCTTCGGGTCGAGCACAAAGAATCCGCCGTTGATCCAGGCGCCGTCGCCGTCCGGCTTTTCCTGGAAGCTGCGCACGGCGTTCTCCTCGAGATTCAATGCGCCGTAGCGCCCCGGCGGCTGCACCGCAGCGACCGTCGCGAGCCTTCCGTGTGCACGATGGAAGGCGACGGTGGCGGAGATGTCGAGGTCCGTCACGCCATCGCCGTACGTGAAGCAGAAGGCGTCATCGCCGATATAGGGCTGCACGCGCTTGAGCCGCCCGCCCGTGAGCGTTTCGGCGCCCGTATCCACCAGCGTCACCCGCCACGGCTCCGCATGCCGCTCATGCACTTCCATGCTGTTGCTCGCCATGTCGAACGTGACGTCCGAGGTATGCAGGAAGTAGTTGGCGAAGTACTCCTTGATCATGTAGCCGCGGTAGCCGAGGCAGATGATGAAGTCGTTGATACCGTGATGCGAGTAGATCTTGAGGATGTGCCACAGGATCGGCTTGCCCCCCAGCTCGATCATCGGCTTGGGTTTGAGGTGCGATTCCTCGCTGATGCGGGTGCCCAGGCCACCTGCCAGGATGACGGCTTTCATGAAGGACTGCGCGCAGCCAAGTTGAGAATCATTATGCAGCAGCGTTTCCGAACGGCCTCACCGCCGATGCGTAACGATGCTGGCAAGCACCAGGAACCTGAACAATGTTTCATCCACGATGGTTTGACGCATCCGCACGGGAGTGAAGGCCAGGCGCAACATCGATCCCCGCCCGCGCCCGAAGTGCCGTTCGATGAAGCGGCGGTCCTGCGGCTCAAGCCTGTCGCCGTGGATCGCGAGAAAGTTCGCGACCTGCCGGTACATCACATCCAGCCAGTTCGTCTTGCGGATGAAACGAAGCGTTGCGAGATGGCGACCGATGTTCTGGCCCGTGCCGATCACGTTGCCGGCGTGCTGCCGATACGCGATCGTCGGCTCCGGGTCTGCCGCGATCTCGCCGAGGGCGCTGAACACCAAATACAGCCACCAGTCGTGGAAGTGAATCGTCGCGAGGTCGCCGTGTGCGCGTGCGAGTGCAAGCCCGGCGCGGTTGATGGCCATCGTGCAGCCCGCGGCGATGTTCTGCACGAGCGCATTGCGCATCGACGGGCCGCGCGGCCACGGCGGCGATTCGCCGATCGGCTGCAGTACTTCATCGACCAGGCGCAGGCGCGAAAAGTACAAGGCCGGCCGGCCGTCGAACCTGGCGAGGTGTTCCACGGCCCGCGGGATTTTCGTGGGCAGCCACACGTCGTCCTGGTCGCTGAGCATCACGACGTCGGCGTCGTCCGGCGCGGTGTGAAGCAGCTGGAAAAAGCTGCGAGCGAAGCCGATGTTCTCGCCGCGGATCACTCGGATACGCGGGTCGGACAGCGACTCTATGCGTGCCACCGTCGCGTCAGTCGAGCCGTCGTCGCGCACGATGATGCTCCCCGATTCCGGAAGCTGCTGCAGGATGGAGTGCAGTTGCTCTTCGACAAAGCGCTCGCCTTGCCAAGTGGATAGGAGGACAACGACTTTCATGCCTTAGGATTGCCGCCCATCATGGAGTCGACGCCGTCCCGTCCACGCTTGCTGCTTGCGAGCCCGTACTATCCCGCGCACGGGGGCGGTGTCGAGCTCGTGGCGGGGCATCTGGCGTCGGGGCTCGCGAAAGAGGGTTTCGAGATCGCATGGGTGGCGTCCGATTGCGACACGCCGCCCGGCGATGCCGCGTTGGAGTGTATTCCGATGCGCTCGATCAATGCCGTCGAGCGACGCACGGGTTTGCCCGTGCCGCTGTGGACTTTCGGCGCGCTGCGACGCGCGCGAGACGAGCTGCGCCGATGCGACGCGCTCGTGATGCACGAATGCCTGTATGTGCCTAACCTGGTGCTCGCGCAGATGGCGCGCTCGCTCGGCAAGCCGCTCGTGCTCGTGCAACACGCGGGCGACGTGCCCTTTCGCAGTCGATGGCTGCGCCTTGCGGTGCGCACGGCGAATCGCCTTGCGGGCCGCTTCGTGCAGCGCCGCGCCGCGCGCGTGGTGTTCATCAGCGACGTGGTGCGTGAGTTCTATCGTGCTGCGGCGCCGTCGCTGCTGAAGGACGCGCAGCTCGTTGCCAACGGTGTCGCACTCGACATGTTCCGGCCGCTGCCCGCGGATGCGCGGATGTCTAAGCGCGCCGAGCTGGGCTTGCCGCTCGATCAGCCCGTGCTGCTGTTCGTCGGCCGCTTCCTCGAAAAGAAAGGCATTGGCCTCGTTGAACGCATGGCCCGCGAACGCCCGGCGTGGACGTGGCTCTTCGTAGGCTCAGGGCCGGTGGCGCCCGAATCGTGGGACTTGCAGCAGGTTCGCGTCGTCGGTCGCATCCCGCAACAGGAATTGTCTGACTGGTATGCAGCGTCCGATCTTCTCGTGCTGCCAAGTTATGGAGAAGGGTTTCCGCTTGTCGTGCAGGAGGCGATGGCCTGCGGCCTTCCAGCCGCGATACCGGCCGAAACCGCACGTGCGTTACCCGGCGTCGCGGCGCAAGTGTTCGCGCAGGAAGTCGGCGAAGACGCGAAGGCAACCTGCCGCAAGTGGCTGGCGATGCTCGACAGGGCCATGGCCGGCGAAGCCGCCGCGCGGCGCGAGGATGTGGCTCGCTTCGCGCAAGAGCAATGGTCGTGGGAGCGCTGCGTGCGCGAGCATCGGAAAATCATCGAAGACGCGCTGCGTGGTGCAGGCGCAAGGGCATACGAGTGACGCAAAGAATCTGGACCTTGGCGGCGGGGGTTTTCCTGCTGATCCCGTGGCTGTGGCCTTTCGCCTCCGGTCCATCGGCTTCCGTCCTGCCTTGGCTGGCGGGCGCGGCGTGCACCGTCATGCTGGCCATCATGACCACGGCGGGCGTGAACCGCAGCTTCCTTGGGGCGATGGTGGTCTTCCTGCCGCTCGCGGCTTGGCACGCGGTGTCGGCGCTCGAGCCTGCGGCGCTCGCGGGCGCGCTGCTCGTTGTGGCGCTTGCGGCCGGGGTCAGTGTGAGCCTCATCGAATCGGGCGATGCGTCCCTCATCGCACGCTGCTGGTGGATCGCCGCTGCGATCAGCACCGCGATGGCACTGCTTCAGTTCTTCGACATGGCCGGGTCGTTCGCGCCCTGGATCAGCCCCACCGATGCGGGCACGGCTTACGGCAATCTCCGCCAGCGCAACCAGTTCGCATCGCTGACCGCGATCGGCCTGGCGGCGCTGCTCTGGGAGGCGCGCCGCGGCACGTCGATGCGTGTCATCGTGCCGATGGCCGCGTGGATCGGCCTGGGCAATGCGGCGTCGGTGTCGCGCACGGGCCTCGTGGAATTCGTCGGGCTGGCGGTCCTCATGGCGATCTGGCCCGGTCGTTCGCGTCGCCAGGCGCAGGTTGCCGCGTGCGCGCTCACCTCCTACGGTGTCGGCGTGCTGGTGCTGCCGCAGTTGCTGCAGATGGCCACGGGCTTGTCGGGCGAGAGCCTGTGGCAGCGCGTGTCGCATCCCGATTCTTGCGCCGGGCGCTCGGTGCTGTGGTCGAACGTGGTGCACCTCATTGGCGAGCGGCCGCTGTTCGGCTGGGGCTGGGGCGAGCTCGACTTCGGCCATTACATGACGCTGTACCCGGGCAAGCGCTTCTGCGACATCCTGGACAACGCGCACAACCTGCCGCTGCACCTGGCCGTCGAATTCGGTTTGCCGGTCGCGATCGCAGTCATCGTGATCGTCGCGTGGGCCGTGCTGCGTGCGCGGCCGTGGAAAGAGGCAGACACGAATCGCCAGCTCGCGTGGGCTGCACTGGCCGTCATCGGCGTGCACAGCATGCTCGAATATCCGCTGTGGTATTCGCCCTTCCAGATCGCTTTCGGGCTGGCGATCGGCATCGTGTGGCCGCGCGAGGTGATCGGCGCTCGTCGAGTGGGCGTTCGCATGGTTGCGCCCGGCGCGCTGGCCATTGCGGTCCTCTACGCAAGCTTCGACTACACGCGCGTGATGCAGATCTACCTGCCCGCCGAAGAGCGTATGGCCGGCTATCGCGACGATCCGCTGTCGCGCATCCGACAGTCGTGGCTGTTCGCGGAGCATGCGCAATTCGCGGAGTTGACGCTCACGCCGCTCACGCGCGCCAACGCACAGGCGACATTCAAACTCTCGGGTGAGATGCTGCATTACTCGCCCGAGCCGCGCGTGATCGAAAAGCGGATCGAAAGCGCGCTGATCCTCGGGCGAATGGACGTCGTGCGCGAGCAGGTGGAGCGCTACCGCGCGGCTTTTCCGAAGGACCACGCGCTGTGGGCGCGCGAGCATGGGTCCAAGGGCTAGAAATTCCAGATGTGCGTCTGCGTTCCGTGCACGAACATGACCGAGTGCCGGGACGCCTTGCAGTGCCAGGTTTGCTGCGTCGTTCCCTGTGCAACCATCTGCAGCGCCTCCACGTCCAGGACGGCTGCGCACCGGTATCCCGGCGCCCGCACCGACTCGTAGCGAATCCACTGCACCCCCCGCTCACGCGCTTCGCGGGCGAGCGCCTGGGTGGCAGAGTAGTCGCTGCCATCGGTCCAGTGCGAGCGAGCCTTGACCCACGGCGGTTTCATGAGATCGATCGTGGTGCCATGAACCTTCGCCTCAAAGCCCAGACAAATTTTCGATGCGCTACTTTTCGGCCACCCAGCTCCCCGACTTGCCGCCGTGCTTCTCGCGCACGCGCACGTCGGTGATCGTCATGCCGCGGTCCACCGCCTTGCACATGTCGTAGATGGTGAGCAGGGCCAATTGAACGGCAGTCAGCGCTTCCATTTCGACGCCCGTCGGGCCGACGGTCTCCACGGTCGCGGTGCAATCGACTGCCGATGCCGCCGTGTCGATCGCGAACTCGACGGCCACGCGCGTGAGCGCGAGCGGGTGGCACAGCGGTATCAGGTCGCTTGTCTTTTTCGCGGCCTGGATGCCCGCGATGCGCGCCACGCCCAGCACATCGCCCTTCTTCGCCGTGCCCGATTCGACCAGCGCGAGTGTGGCCGGCTGCATCCGAATGCGGCCGCAGGCAATCGCGACGCGGTGGGTGGCGGGCTTGCCGGCCACGTCCACCATATGGGCCTGGCCTTGCTTGTCGAAATGGGTGAGGGAACTCATCGGCGCGGATCGGCTCGCAGGTAAGTGCGTTACTGGTGCTTTACTCGGCTCGTGCATCATACGGTCATGGTCAAGTTGAAGGAACGCCTGACGGCCTCCTCTGTCCACCTGGGGCTCAGCCTTTGCCTCGCCGCCATTGCCGCGCTGCTGGTGTTCACGGCGTGGTACCCATGGCCCTACCGCGAAGTCTCCGGCGGCCGCGACCTGTTCCTCATCCTCGTCAGCGTCGACGTGATCCTCGGGCCGCTCATCACTCTCGTCATCTTCGATCGTCGCAAGCCCGTGCGCGAACTTGTCACCGACTTGAGCGTGGTCGGCGTCATCCAGCTCGCTGCGCTGGCCTACGGCCTGTGGACTGTCGCAGTCGCGCGGCCCGTGCACCTCGTGTTCGAAGTCGACCGTCTGCGTGTCGTGCATGCCGTCGATGTCCCCGAAGAGCTGCTGCCGCAGACGCCGCCCGGTATCCGGCCCGAGCCATGGACCGGCCCGACGATGCTCGCGGTGCGGCCTTTCCGCGATGCCGCCGAACAAGGCACGATGACGATGCAGGCGCTGCAGGGCATCCAGCTCGCTGCACGCCCCGATCTCTGGCAGCCCTGGGCCGACGCGCGCGATCGCGTGCTGGCCGCCGCGCATTCCGTCGAATCGCTCGAGCGCAAGCTGCCCACGAAGGCTGCGTTGATCGATGCCGCGTTGCAGCGCGCCGGGCGCGATGCGCGCGACACCTTGTATTTGCCGATGGTTTCGCGCAAGCTCGCTTGGACCGCGTTCCTCGATCCGAAGACGGCGAAGGTCGTCGGCTTCGCGCCGCTGGATTCGTTCTGATGCTGCGACGCCTTTTGTTCCTGCTGCTTGCCGCGTCGATCGCGTGGACGCCGGCGCGGGCGCAACTGCCCGCGCTGGGCGGCAGCGGCGACCTGAGCCTCGCGGCCGAACGCAAAATGGGCGAGCAGGTTGCACGCGAGCTGTACCGCGACCCGGACTACATCGAAGACCCGGTGCTCGACGAATACGTGCTGGGCATCTGGACTCGCCTGCTCGGGGCTGCACGTGCGCGGGGCGACCTCGTGGAGATCGACAGTCGATTCGCGTGGCGCGTGCTGCTCGGCAAGGACCGCGAGATCAACGCTTTCGCGCTGCCGGGCGGCTGGATGGGAATGAACCTCGGCCTGATCAGCGCGACAACGAGTGCCGACGAAGTGGCGGCGGTGCTCGGGCATGAACTCACGCACGTCACGCAGCGCCACATCTCGCGCATGATGACGCAGCAGAGCAAGCAGATGCCGCTCATCATCGCGGCGATGATCCTCGGCGCGATTGCGGCGGGCCGCAACGTCGATGCCGGGCAGGCGGCGATCGTCGGCGGACAGGCACTGGCAGCGCAGAACCAGATCAACTTCACGCGAGACATGGAGCGCGAGGCCGACCGCATCGGCCTTGCGGTGATGACGCAAGCCGGCTACGACCCGCACGCTTTCGCGACGATGTTCGAAAAGCTCGGCAAGGCCTCGCGCCTGAACGACAGCGGCGCTTTCCCTTACCTTCGCACGCACCCGATGACCACCGAGCGCATTGCAGAAGTGGAGCAGCGCACGCAGCTTGCAGCGCCCGTTCCGCCGCACGGGCCGGACATGGTCCACCTCATGATGGCCGGGCGCTCGAAGGTGTTGTCCGAGCCCGGCGTGGACACGCTGCGCAGCTATGTTGCCGCCGATGCGATCCGGCCCGACCCGGCGCACCGCGCGAACGAAGCGGGCGCGGTCTACGCTGCCGCCCTTGCCGAGATGAAGCTGCAGGACACGAAAGCGGCACTTGCGCTCACGAAGCGGCTGGCCGAGCTCACGGCCAGCAATCCTGAGGCAGCGCGGCAGACACGGCTGCTCGCCGCGCAGATCGCCCTGTATGCCGGCGACACGGCGCCTGCAGAAGCGCTGGCCGGCGCAGGCGGCCGACCGGAGGTGATGCTCGCATCGCAGGCGCTCATTCGCAGCGGACATGCGGCGCAGGTTTCCGACAAGCTCCAGACCTGGGTGTCTCTCAACCCGAAGGATTCGATGGCGTGGCAGCTGCTCTCGCAAGCCTGGGCAGCGCAGGGGCAACAACTTCGCGCAGTGCGTGCGGAAGCCGAGGCGCGTGCTGCGCAACTGGACTGGCAGGCCGCGCTCGACCGTTTTCGCGCGGCGCAGGAACTCTCGCGCAGGCCTGGCCTGCCGCAGCGCGATTACATCGAGGCGTCGATCATCGACACGCGCGCTCGCGAGATGAGCTCACTTCTTCGAGAACAGGCTCTCGAGCGCTGACTCGATCACCACGCCGAGCACGGAGTAGATCAGCGAGCCGACGAGCGCGCCCGTGAAGCCGTTCACCTGGAGACCCTCGAGGAGTTCCGCCGCCGACCAGAACATCAGGGCGTTGATGACGAAGAGGAACAGCCCCACCGTCAGCAGCGTGGCCGGCAAGGTGAGGACGACGAGGATCGGCCGCACGAACGTGTTGAGCAGCCCGATGACGAACGCGGCCCACATTGCGGCGCCGAAACTGCGCACTTCCACGCCGCTGTAGATGTACGCGGTGAACAGCAGCGCCGAGGCGAGCAGCAGCCACTTGACGAACAGCTTGATCATTCAGTCTCCGCACGGCCGCCCGAAGGAGGCTGAGGCCCCCCGGGGGGCAGCGCATTACACGAAGTATGCCGCGCAGCATAGCATCGCACCCGGCACTCACGGCCACCATTGCTGCACCAGCGGGTCACCCAGAATCATTTGCAATGCGGTGAAGGCAAGCACCGCTGCGCCCACCCACACGATCCACGAAAACCGTTGCAAAAGGCGCAGCACCAGCGTGCTGCCGAACACGACGATCGGCACGCTCAGCGCCAGGCCGATCACGACGAGATCGAACGCTCCGTGCGCGGCGCCCGCGACGCCCAGGACGTTGTCGATGCCCATCAAGGCGTCGGCGACGATGATCGTGCGCATTGCGCCCCAGAAGGTCGAGGCTTCGGCGTGGGGTTCGCCGCCGCCCTCTTCGCCGCGCGCGAGCTTCCATGCGATCCACAGCAGCGCAAGACCGCCGGCAAGCATCAGGCCGGGAATCTTGAGCAGCCACACGGCTGCCATAGTGAGAAGCGAACGAACGACCACGGCGCCGACCGTGCCCCACACGATCGCGCGGCGTCGAAGCGCTGCGGGCAGGCGCCGGGCGGCGAGCGCGATGACGATCGCGTTGTCGCCGGCGAGGACGAGGTCGATGAGGACGATGGCCGCGAGCGCGGACCACCAGGCGGAAGAAAGAAAATCCATGGGCAAAGCCTCCGGTTCAAGGTGGATGAACCGAAGGTCTCGCCCGCGACCCTTGCCGGGCCGCCCCGCTCACCGGGAATATTTCATTCCGTGCTGACGGCAGGCGGGCTGAGGGCTACTCCCCTTCGTGCACGCAAGCATACACTGGTGCCGTCCCATGGCTGCGATCCACATCACCGACATCGAATCCGCGATCAATTTCTGGCGCGAGCGCAAGCCGTCGCCGGACGGCGTGACGCTGCCTGCGCAGCTTCGCGCGCTGGCCGAGGTGTATGCGCTGATGGTGTTTCATCACGAGGACGAGGCGGATGAGCACGGCTTCCCGGCCGCGGCCTACGCCGCATGGAAGGCGTGGTACGACACGACGCCCGACACGCCGTGCATCGCCATCTGCTCCACGAGCCAAGGCGATGCCCAGTGCAAGGGCTGCGGCCGCACGTTCGACGAAGTGCAGCGCTGGACGGAGATGAGCCCGGCCGAAAAACGCGGCACCTGGCGGCGCATCACGCTGCACGGCGACGCGTGGCGTTTCAACCGCTACGCCGAACGCGCGGAGGCCTGATGCTGCGCTTGACCCGAGCGCCCAACATCGCGATCGCGGCGCTGTGGGTCGACACACTGCGCCATGCCGGCATCGACGCGTCGATGCAGCGCTACTACCTCGGCGCCGTCGCGGGCGAGTTGCCGCCGGACCAGTGCCTGCCCGAGATCTGGTTGATGCGCGACGAGCAGGAGGCCGAAGCGCGGACGGTGCTGCGCGACCTCGCCCGCGTGCCGCAACGCCGCTGGGTGTGCGTCTGCGGCGAACTCGTCGAAGGCGGCTTCGAGCAGTGCTGGAGTTGCGGCGCGTTGATGCCGCGCTAGATCATTTCAGCCGCACGGGCTCGATGTCGACGCTGTGCGAGCCGTCGACGACGCAGAGAACGCCTTCGTGAACCGTGGCCTGCAGCTGCATCGTGCGCTGCGCGAGTTGCGCCAGCGCCTGCGAGGCCTGCGCATCGATGCGCCATACCGACAGGTTCGAAAGCCGCACGAGCTTGCCTTCGATGCTGCGCCACCAGATGTCCGCCGACGACGAGAACGGATACACGATCACTTCATCGGCCAGCCCGCAGGCTTTCGCGATGGGCTTGTCCTCGGGCTGGCCCACCTCGATCCACACGCGGGGCCGTGACGTGTAGTCGCGCAGGACCACGTCTGCTTCGTCGGGGGTGGAAAGGCCGCCGCCGAAGCCCAGGGTGCCATTGCCGTTGCACACCGTTTGCAGCTTGTGCGCATTGATCGCCAATGCCGCAAGGCGAATCATCATTCGCTCGTCGGTCTCGCTCGGGTGTCGTGCGATGGTGAACGAATGGTCGGCGTAGTAGCCGTGGTCGATGTCGGCGAGCGCGAGCTGCGCCTTGAAGATGGTGGATTTCAGCGCCAAGCGGTGCCCGGAGTTCTTACGCGCGCCGCGCGAGTTCTGCCGCCTTGCCGATGTACGTGGCAGGCGTGAGCGCGAGCAGCCGCTCTTTCTCCGGCTCGGGAATGTCGAGCGAGCGAATCAGTGCGTGCAGGTCTTCGGCGCGAACGGATTTTCCGCGCGTGACTTCCTTGAGCTTTTCGTACGCGCCTTGCAGGTGGAAACGGCGCATCACGGTCTGGATCGGCTCGGCGAGCACTTCCCACGCGTTCGCGAGGTCGGAGTCGATGGCTTCGCGATTGAGCTCCAGCTTCGCAAGCCCGATGCCCATCGAGTGATAGGCGAGCACGGCGTAGCCGATGGCCACACCCATGTTGCGCAGGACGGTGGAATCGGTGAGGTCGCGCTGCCAGCGCGAGACCGGCAGCTTTTCCGACAGGTGCTTGAGCATCGCGTTCGCGAGACCCAGGTTGCCTTCGGCGTTCTCGAAATCGATGGGGTTGACCTTGTGCGGCATGGTCGAGGAGCCGATCTCGCCTTCGCGCAGCTTCTGCTTGAAGTAGCCCAGGCTCACATAGCCCCACACGTCTCGCGCGAAATCGACGAGGATCGTGTCGGCGCGCGCAAGCGCATCGAAGAACTCGGCCATGTAATCGTGCGGCTCGATCTGGATGCTGTACGGCTGGAAGGTGAGCCCCAGGCCGAGCGGCTCGGGCGTCTCGACCACTTTGCGGGCAAAGCCTTCCCAGTCGAAATCGGGCCAGGCCGACACGTGCGCGTTGTAGTTGCCCACCGCGCCGTTCATCTTGCCGAGCAGCTTGACGGCGGCAACTTTCTCGCGCGCGGCGGCGAGGCGCACCACGACGTTCGCGATTTCCTTGCCCACCGTGGTCGGGCTGGCGGTCTGGCCGTGCGTGCGCGAGAGCATCGGCACGGCGGCGAATTCGCGGGCCATCTCGCGCAGCTTCGTCACCAGCCCGTCGAGCGCGGGCAGGATCACCTGGTCGCGCGCGCCCTTGAGCTGCAATGCGTGGCTGGTGTTGTTGATGTCCTCGCTGGTGCAGGCGAAGTGGACGAACTCGCTGGCGGCCTTGAGCTCCGGCCGCGCATCGAATTTGGACTTGATCCAGTACTCCACGGCCTTGACGTCGTGGTTCGTGGTCTTTTCGATCTCCTTGATCGCACGCGCGTCCGCTTCCGAGAAGTTCTTCGCCAGGCCGAGCAGGTAAGTGCGCGCACCGGGCGTGAGCGGCTTGAATTCGGAGAAGCCGGCATCGGACAGGGCGATGAACCAGCAGATCTCGACCTGCACGCGCTTGTGCATGTAGCCTTGTTCGCTCATCAGCGGGCGCAGCAGTGCAAGCCGCGAGGCATAACGGCCGTCCAGGGGCGACAGCGCGGAGATCGTCGAAAGCGTCATGCCCCGATTGTAGGAGTCGGGTCGACCCGACTCGTCCGGCAACCCGCAGTGACAGCCTGCTTTCGCACTGATCGCTAGAATCGGCCGGACCAGAATACGAACACGCCCCGCGAAAGATCCCTGCGATGAAATTGATCGGAGCCATATCCAGCCCCTACGTGCGCAAGGTGCGCATCGTCATGGCGGAAAAGAAGCTGGAGTACGACTTCGTGCTCGAGGACGTGTGGGCTGCGGACACCGCCATCGCGCAGTCCAACCCGCTGGGCAAGGTGCCTTGTCTCGTGATGGAAGGCGGCGAAGCGCTGTTCGATTCGCGCGTGATCGTCGAATACCTCGACACGCTCTCGCCGGTGGGCAAGCTCATTCCCGCAGTGGGCCGCGAGCGCGCCGAAGTGAAGACCTGGGAAGCGCTGGCCGACGGCGTGCTCGACGCCTCGGTACTCGCGCGTCTCGAAGCACAATGGGCCGGCCGCAAGAAGAACGAGCGCAGCCAGGCGTGGATCGACCGGCAGCTCGCGAAAGTGAATGCAAGTGTCAAGGCCATGAGCCAGGGCCTGGGCGAGAAGCCCTTTTGCGCCGGCATCTACCTGAGCCTCGCGGACATTTCGGTCGGCTGCGCTCTCGGTTACCTCGAGTTCCGCTTCCCGGACATCGACTGGCGCGGCCCTTACCCGAACCTGGGCAAGCTGTACGACAAACTAATGACGCGACCGAGCTTCACGGAAACGCGCCCCGCATAAAACAAAACGGCCCCGCGGGGCCGTTTTGTTTGGCAAAAAAACCGCTGCGAAGCGCCCCGGACGAAAGAGGGAGGGAGGGAGGAGGAGAAGAGTCGCCTCGGGATTGCATCCGGTATGCACCGGAAGGCTTCGCAGCTTCAAAAGAGTTCTGCCCGATAGAGTAGGGGCTCGTGGCGAGGGTTCCAGATCCTTAAGCAACGATCAGGTAAATTTTTGTGTCGTTCATCGCGCGAGCTGGCGCTCGATCTCCTTCACGAAGGCAGGATCTTCGGGCGTGACCTTGCTCGGATAGACGGCAAGGACGGTGCCGTCGCGCGCAATCAGGTACTTGTAGAAGTTCCACGTCGGCGCCTGTCCTGTCTTGCCGGCGAGTGCGCGGTACAAAGGGTTGGCGCCCGGCTCCTTGATGTGAGAGGCGCCGAACATCGGGAAGCGCACGCCGTAGGTGTTTTCGCAGAACTCGGCGATCTCCTTGTTGCTGCCCTTTTCCTGCTCGAAATCGTTCGAGGGAAAGCCAAGCACCACGAGCCCGCGTCCCCGGTACTTGTCGTACAGCGCTTCGAGGCCCTTGTACTGGGGCGTGTAGCCGCAATAGCTCGCGGTGTTCACGACCAGCACGACGCGCCCGGCGTACTGGCAAAGCGATTGCGGTTTTTCGTCCTGCAGGCGCGGGAACGTGTAGTCGATGCTCGTGGGGCAGGCAGCTTGCGCGGCGGCCGCAGGCCCCGCGATGCTCCCTGCGATCAGGGCAAAAGCGAAGACGAAAACGAAGCGGAACGGATGGGACACAGCGGTCTCCTTCGGGCAACGGCCTTGTCAAGCGATTTTCACCCTGCCGACTAGAATGCGAGTTGGCCTCTCCCTGAACCCCCATGCTCTACCCCGAATTGTTCAAGCAGCTCGAGTCCGTCCGCTGGGACATGGACAAGGACATCCCGTGGGCCGGCTTCGACGCCGAGAAACTGTCGGACGAGCAGGCCCAGACCATCAAGATGAACGCGATCACCGAGTGGGCGGCGCTGCCGGCCACCGAGATGTTCCTGCGCGACAACCGCGGCGACAGCGATTTCTCGGCGTTCATGTCGATCTGGTTCTTCGAG
>DATJJL010000062.1:0-14200 GCA_035492155.1 Ramlibacter sp.
TGTCACAATGACCCGACTGTAGCCGCAAGACAAAAGGAAATTCGTCATGGCGAACGACAAGATCAAGCACATCTCCGATTCCACTTTCGAGGCCGATGTCCTGAAGTCGGACAAGCCTGTTCTCGTCGACTACTGGGCCGAGTGGTGCGGCCCCTGCAAGATGATCGCGCCGATCCTGGACGAAGTCGCGGGCACCTACGGAGAGAAGCTGCAGGTCGCGAAGATGAACGTCGACGAGAACCGCGAGATTCCCGCCAAGTTCGGCATCCGCGGCATACCCACCCTGATGTTGTTCAAGAACGGCGAGCTCGCGGCGACCAAGGTGGGCGCCATGAGCAAGGCGCAACTCACAGCCTTCCTCGACCAGCAGTTGAGCTAAGGCGATGACAAAGGGCCCCGCGAGGGGCCTTTTTACTGTCTATAATTTGCCCAGTTTCACCCGATGGCCACCAGCCTGACGGTTCGAGTTCCCGGTTCCAGAGGCATCCTCGCCTCGCACAGAACCCTCCCCCTGATTCCAGAATAAAAACTCCGCGCGGAGTCTTCCATGCACCTCAACGAACTCAAGGCACTGCACGTTTCCGAAGTCCTCAAGCAGGCGGAGGAACTGGAGATCGAGAACACCGGCCGCATGCGCAAGCAGGAGCTGATGTTCGCCATCATCAAGAAGCGCGCGCGTGCCGGCGAACAGGTCTTCGCCGACGGCGTGCTCGAAATCCTGCCCGACGGCTTCGGCTTCCTGCGCAGCCCCGACACGAGCTACACGGCGAGCACCGACGACATCTACATCTCGCCCTCGCAGGTTCGCCGCTTCAACCTGCACACCGGCGACATGATCGAAGGCGAAGTGCGCACGCCCAAGGACGGCGAGCGCTATTTCGCGCTGACGAAGCTCGACAAGGTCAACGGCGGCGTGCCGGAGGACAACAAGCACAAGATCATGTTCGAGAACCTGACGCCGCTGTTCCCCCGGGAACAGATGCGCCTCGAACGTGACGGCCTCAAGGGCGAAGAGAACATCACCGGCCGCGTCATCGACATCATCGCGCCCATCGGCAAGGGCCAGCGCGCGCTGATCGTGGCGCCGCCCAAGAGCGGCAAGACGGTGATGATGCAGCACATCGCCCACGCCATCGCCGCCAACTACCCGGACAGCCACATGATGGTGCTGCTGGTGGACGAGCGGCCCGAGGAAGTGACCGACATGCAGCGCTCGGTGAAGGCCGAAGTGATCGCATCGACCTTCGACGAGCCCGCCGCGCGCCACGTGCACGTGGCCGAGATGGTGATCGAGCGCGCCAAGCGCCTGGTCGAATTGAAGAAGGACGTCGTGATCCTGCTGGACTCGATCACGCGCCTGGCCCGCGCCTACAACAACGTCGTTCCGTCGTCGGGCAAGGTGCTCACGGGCGGCGTCGATGCGAACGCGCTGCAGCGCCCCAAGCGCTTCCTCGGCGCCGCGCGCAACGTCGAAGAAGGCGGCTCGCTCACGATCATCGCCACCGCCCTCATCGACACCGGCTCGCGCATGGACGAAGTGATCTTCGAGGAGTTCAAGGGCACCGGCAACAGCGAAATCCACATGGACCGGCGCCTCTACGAAAAGCGCGTCTTCCCCTCGATCCAGCTCAACCGCTCGGGCACGCGCCGCGAGGAACTGCTGCTCGCGCCCGAGATCCTGCAGAAGACCCGCATCCTGCGCCAGTTCATGTACAACATGGACGAGATCGAGGCCATGGAGATGGTGCTCAAGTCGATGAAGTCCACGAAGTCCAACGTGGAGTTCTTCGACATGATGCGCCGCGGCGGATAGCCCTTCGCTTCAGCCGTACTGAAATCCATCCTGGATCTGGCCGATCACGTCGGCCTGGTTTTCGGCCGATTCCGAAAACCCGATTAGCACCTGCGCGCGGCTCATCGTCCCCTGGTCCAATTGGCCTTGCCAGAAAGCCAGGCCATCGGCATCGGGCGCGCGATGCAGCACGTTTTCGTACAGCTGCGTTGCGAACTGCTGGTTGTTCAGGTTGCCGTACGTGCCCGTGAACTCCGGGCTCACGACGAAGAAAGACGCAGCCTGTGTCAGTGACGAGCCCTGGTCCAGCGAGTTGATCCAGTAGCCGAGCCCCCCGAGGTCGGGTGTGCGATCGAACGCGGCCTGGTAGAGCCGGTAAGCCTCGCCGCCGTCGCCATTGATGTCCAGCGCGACTTTCTCGTCGATGAACTGCAGCCGCTCGACGTTGACAAGCGTGTCCGTGCCGGCACTGCCGTGAACCACGGTGAATGAGCCGTCGACGTTGTGCGCGACCGTGTAGTTCGCGCGAACGTCGCCGAATACCGCCGTGTCGATGCCGTTCGCACCGTCGATCGTGACATTGCCCGACGCGGGCACGCTGAGCATGTCGTTGCCTGCAGTTCCTGTCGGGGTCCCGCCACCGGGGATCGGGCCGGCGGCGGAAAGCTGCGCCTTGAAGTCGAACTGGTCGTGCCAGTTCATCCTGTCGCCGTAGCCGAGGTCGATCGAATAGTCCACGCCGAATCCGGCAGCCACGGCAAGGGTGAACTGCCCATTGGAGAAGCTGAGCTGCATTCCTTCGTTGATGATGCCGTTGCCTGCCAGTGTGACGGGCCAGGGCCCGTCCGCGCCGGCACTGGTGGCGCCCGTCAGCGTGCCCGAGATGTTCTCGGCGCCGCTCGTGGCGTAGTAGCCGGTGTCCTGGTAGGTGCCGGCATAGGACCAGGTTCCGCTGACGGTTCCGTCCGGATTGCCGGTGATCTGGGCGGTGAACGTGCCGCTGGTGCCCTGAGAACCGGCAAAGCCCGACGCCTGTCCGCTGAATGTCACGGGGGAAAAACTCATGGCTTGCGCCTCCTTTCGATCCGGGAAATGTGAGAGGCGCCTGCTCTTCCCGCAAATGGGGTCTGCCAGCTATAATGGCGGGCTCAGCACCTTTCGGTAAGTAGGAAACGCAACCCCGCGCTTCCCGGCTGCCGCACACAGGAACACCATGAAAGAAGGCATTCACCCCAACTACCGCGAAGTGCTCTTCGTGGATCTTTCCAACGGCTTCAAGTTCGTGACGCGCTCGTGCGTTGCAACCAAGGAAATGGGCAAGGCAGAAGACGGCCGCGAGCTTCCGCTCTACAAGCTCGATACGTCGAGCGAATCGCACCCGTTTTACACCGGCACGCAGAAGTCGGTGAGCGACATGGGCGGACGCGTGGAGAAATTCCGCAACCGCTTCGGCAAGAAGTAAGTTCGCATCTGCCGCAACAAAGGCCGCCTCCGGGCGGCCTTTTCGTTGAGGCGCTCCATAATCGCGGGTCACGTGAACCAGCCGACCCCCGCCATCGTCACGCAGGACGCGGTCCGCCGCCTTCCCCGCGTGGTCCTCTTCCTTTTTTGCCTCGCCTACGTCGTGCCGGGCTTCATCGGCCGCGAGCCGTGGAAAAGCGCGGACATCACCGGCTTCGGCCACATGCTCGAACTCGCGCGCGGCACATCGTCGTGGTTCTCGCCGACGCTGCTTGGGCGCCCCCCTGAATTCGATGCGCTGCTGCCTTACTGGCTCGGCGCGTGGGCGATCCAGCTGGCACCGGCGTGGGTGCCGCCCGATCTCGCCGCACGGGTTCCCTTCATCGCGCTGCTGGCGCTGACGCTCGCGGCAACCTGGTACGGCGTGTATTACCTCGCGCGCAGCCCGCAGGCACAGCCGGTGCAGTTTGCTTTCGGCGGCGAAGCCCGGCCGACCGACTATGCGCGGGCGATGGCCGATGGCGGCTTGCTCGCCCTCGTCGCATGCCTCGGCCTCGCCCAGTTCTCGCACGAGACGACGCCGTCGCTCGCACAGCTCGCTTTCACCGCCACGTCCTTCTTCGGCATCGCGGCCCTGCCGTACCGCCTGAGGAGCGCCGCCATTGCGCTGTTTGCGGGAATGCTCGGGCTGGCTCTCTCGGGGGGGCCGTCGATGGCCGTGCTGTTCGGCCTGGGCGGCGCCTTGATAACGCTGCTCGACCCGAGCGATGACCCCGAGGCGATACACACGCACCGCGCATTGCAGGCAGGATGGATCGTCGCGGCGCTCGTCGTCTGCGCGGCCTTGGCAACCCGACTTGATCTGTGGAAATGGCGGGTGGACCTGGCTGCCTCGTCGCACGAATGGCGCGCCGAGCTGAGGCTTGTCTTGTGGTTCGCGTGGCCCGCGTGGCCGCTGGCGTTCTGGACTTTGTGGCGATGGCGAATGCAGGTCACGAGCCGCCATGTCGCCCTGCCGCTTTGGTTCGTCCTCGTCTCGATCGGGACGATGCTGATGACGCCGACATCCGACCGCTCGCTGCTGCTTGCATTGCCCGCGCTCGCAACGCTCGCCGCCTTTGCGCTGCCCACCTTCAGCCGCAGCGCATCGGCGCTCATCGACTGGTTCACGCTCATCTTCTTCACCATCTGCGCCATCGCCATCTGGGTGATCTGGCTGTCGATGCAGACGGGAATCCCTGCCAAGCCCGCGCAGAACATCGCGCGCCTCGCGCCGGGCTTCGTGCCGAGCTTCTCGATCATCGCGTTCGGTGTCGCACTCGCAGGCACGATCGCGTGGTTGTGGCTCGTGCGATGGCGCACGGGACGCCACCGCCAGGTGATCTGGAAAAGCCTCGTGCTGCCAGCTTCGGGTGCGGCGCTGTGCTGGTTGCTGCTCATGACGCTCGGCCTGCCGGTCCTCGACTACGCGCGCAGTTACTCGCCACTCGTGGCGAGCGTGCGCAAGTTTGTGAATTCGCCCGGCTGCGTCGGCGAGCTGGGGCTGAGCCGCGCGCAGATTGCGGCTTTCCAATACCACGGCGGGATGGAACTGCGGCCCGCGGTGCTGGCGCCGACATGCCCGTGGCTGCTCGTCGCGGCGCCGGAACAACTTGAAGCGCATGAGTCGCTCGACATGAAAGACTGGCACCTTGTCGCCACCGTGCGCCGCCCGTCCGATCGCGACGAGAACGTCCTGGTCTATCGCAAGGCCGGCTCGAGGTGAGCGAGCTTCGAATCATCACCCGCCACGCGACGACGGTGCTGGTGGGTCAGCTGGCCGTCATGGCTTTCGGCATCACCGACACGATCGTCGCCGGCCGCTATGCGGAACAGGCATTGGCCGCGCTGTCGGTCGGTGCTGCGGTCTATATCACGGTGTTCGTTGCGCTCATCGGCGTGCTGCAGGCGCTGCTGCCCACGTGGGCCGAACTGCATGGCGCGCAAAAGCACCATGAACTCGGGCGCTCCGTGCGGCAAGCGCTCTACCTCGCGATGGCGGGCATGGCGGTGGGCGCCGCAGCACTGCTTTTCCCCGGCGAACTGCTGAAGATCACCGAGGTTCCTCCTTCGCTCGAAAAAGAAGTCGAGCGCTATCTCGCCGTGCTTGTCTTCGCCCTCCCGGCCTCGCTGCTGTTTCGCATGTACAGCACGCTGAACCAGAGCCTCGGGCATCCGCAGCTCGTGACATGGCTGCAGGCGATGTCGCTGCTCGCGAAGGTGCCGCTCACGATCTGGTTCGTCTTCGGCGGGTTCGGCATCGAGCCGATGGGCGCAGTGGGTTGCGCTTGGGCTACGGTGGTCGTGAATTGGCTCATGGTCGCGGTCGCTGCATGGACGCTGCGCACGCAGCACCTTTACCGGCCTTACGAAATCTGGAAGGCGCTGGAGCGTCCGCATTGGCCCACGCTCGCGGAGTTCGCGCGCCTGGGCGTTCCCGGAGGCCTGTCGGTCATGGTCGATGTCACGTCGTTCACGCTGATGTCGCTCTTCATCGCACGTCAGGGCACGGCAGCGTCGGCGGCTCACCAGGTCGCGGCCAACCTCGCGGCCGTGATGTACATGGTGCCTTTGTCGCTCGCCATCGCGACGAGCGCACGCGTGAGCTTCTGGCTGGGCGCCAACGAGCCGAAGCACGCACGCCGTGCGATCCGCACCGGCTTCAAGATGGCGCTGGCCATGGCTGTGACCATGTCTTCGCTGGTACTCGCACTGCGCTGGCAACTCGCCGCGATCTACTCGCCGAACCCGCAGGTCGTCGCACTCGCTGCGGGGCTGATCGCGCTGCTGGCCCTCTATCACCTCGGCGATTCGACGGTCGCCATGTGCGTCTTCGTGCTGCGTTGCTATCGCGTCGTCATCGCGCCGTTCGTCGCGTATGTCGTGGTGCTCTGGGGCATCGGCCTTGCCGGTGGCTTCATCCTGGCGTATGTCGGGGTCGGGCCTTTGCATGCCCAGCATTCCCCCGCTGCGTTCTGGGAAGGCGGCGCAGCCGGCCTGCTGCTGCTCGCTCCTATCGTGGCTGCGATTCTGTGGCGGTCCGTGCACCGCGATTCGCGCTGAAGTCATTCGAGTCGAGCGCCGGCCTCACGCGGGGCGCAGGCAGCACGATCGCGAAGGTCGAGCCTGTGCCCGGCGTGCTGTCGATCTTCAGCTCCGCGCCGTGTCTTTGCACCACGTGCTTCACGATCGCGAGGCCCAGCCCGGTGCCGCCCGTCTCGCGCGAGCGGCTGCGGTCCACGCGATAGAAGCGCTCCGTCAATCGCGACACGTGCTCCACCGCGATACCCGGCCCGCTGTCCTTCACCGAAAACTCTGCGCGTCCATCGGGAAGCACGCGCCAGCGCGCCTCGATCCTTCCGCCCGCCGGCGTGTAGCGCACGGCGTTCGACAGCAGGTTCGACATCGCACTTTGCAGCTCGCTCGCGGAGCCCGACACGTCGATCGCCGGTGCCGCTTCGAAAACCAGCTCGTGCGGACGCTGCGGTCCCAGCACCGCGCTGAGCGAACGCGCTTCCTGTTCGCACTGCGCGAGCAGCGTTGCGGCCGCAATCCACTCACTCATTCCGGGAGGCGGACTGCCTTCGAGCTTCGACAGCGTGAGCAAGTCGCTCACCAGCGTCTGCATGCGTTGGGCCTGTTGTCCCATCATGTCGAGGTAGCGGGCGCGCTCGGCGTCGTCCAGCGGCAAGGTCTGCATCGTCTCGACGAAGCCGGCCAGCACAGTGAGCGGCGTGCGGATTTCGTGCGAGACGTTCGCGACGAAGTCACGCCGCATCGCTTCGGCATGTTCAACGGCGGTGACATCGCGGCTGAGCACGAGACGCCGGCTGCCTGCATAGGGGTGAGCCTGCACCGACAGCTTCAGCGGCGACGATCCGCTGCGCGGCACCGTGAGCACGACATCGCGCGAGTAGTTCCACGATGCCATGTACGCGGCAAAGGCCGGATCGCGAATCAGGTTGCCGATGTATTGCAGCCGATCGCGCCCGGCGTCGAAGCCGAAGTGCTGGGCCGCCGTCTGGTTGCACCATTCGATGCGGCCGTTCTCGTCGAGAAGCACGACGCCGTTCGGCGAATTCTCGAGGGCGACGAGGAATTCCTCCAGCCTCGCCTGGCTTTGCCGCAAGCGCTCGTCGCGCTCGCGCAGCAGCTTCGACACGCGTTGCGCGACTTCGCCCCACACACCGGGCGAGCGCGCGGGCAACGCGTTCAATGCGTCGCTCCGAAGTGCGTTGAGCAAACGGCGCGCGCGCGACTTGCCCAGCGCCCACCGGCCCAGCACCAGCGCCAGCACGAGCGCTGCAACTGCCAGGAGCGGAGCCGAAACCTGCATCAGGCCTGCGCTGTCAGCCGGTAGCCGGCACCCCGCACCGTCTCCACCATCGCACCGGCATCGCCGAGCGATTCGCGCAGGCGCTTGATGTGGACGTCGACGGTGCGCTCCTCGATGAAGACGTGATCGCCCCAGACCTTGTCGAGTAACTGGCTGCGGCTGTGCACCCTTTCAGGATGCTTCATGAGGTATTGCAGCAGCTTGAATTCCGTGGGGCCGATCTTGACCGCCAGGTTCTTCCACGAGACGCGATGCGTGGCCGCGTCGAGCGACAAGCCGCCGATCGTCACCACATCGTTCGCGTGTTCCGGCGCGCGGCGCCTCAGCACAGCGCGGATGCGTGCGAGCATCTCCTGCGTGGAGAACGGTTTGGTGATGTAGTCGTCCGCGCCGGCGTCCAGGCCCGCGATCTTGTCGGGCTCATCGCCGCGCGCGGTCAGCATCAGGATCGGGATTTCCTTCGTGCGCGATTCGGTTCGCCACTTCTTCGCGAGCTGGATGCCGCTCGCGCCGGGAAGCATCCAGTCCAGCAGGATGGCATCGGGCTGCACGGCATCGATTTCGCGCTGCGCGGCCGAACCGTCCTCGGCCCACACCGGCTGGAAGCCGTTGTGCCTCAGGTTCACGGCGATGAGCTCCGCGATCGAGGGTTCGTCCTCGACGATCAGGATGCGGGGCTGGTGCTTCATTGGACGGCGGATTCGACCTGCTCGAGCGAAGTATGGCGCACATCCGCGCCCTTCACGATGTAGATGATGAATTCCGCGATGTTCTTCGCATGATCGCCGATGCGCTCGATCGCCTTGGCAAGGAACAGCAGGTCCAGGCTCGCGGAGATCGTGCGCGGGTCTTCCATCATGTATGTGATCAGCTTGCGCACGAAGCCGTCGAACTCCTGGTCGATCGCGTCGTCGTCCTTCAGGATCGCGAGCGCCGCCTGCACGTCCAGGCGCGCGAATGCGTCGAGCGCCTTGCGCAATTGGCCCGACGCCAACTCGGCTTCGGTGCGCAGCTCGGACGCGGGCAGCGTGCGTGCCGGGCCGCCCTTCTCGACGATCGATCGCACCATGCGCGCGATCTTTTCGGCTTCGTCGCCGACGCGTTCGAGATTGGCAGTCGTCTTGGAAATCGCGATCAGCAATCGAAGATCGCGCGCCGTGGGCTGGCGCCGCGCGATGATCGACGACAGTTCGCGGTCGATGTCGACTTCCATCGCGTTCACGCGCGCCTCGATCTCGATGACCTGCGCGGCCGCGTCGGTGCTGTACTGCGACAGCGCATAGATCGCCTGGCGGATCTGCGATTCGACGAGACCGCCGAGCTCCAGCACGCGTGCGGAGACGCCGTTGAGCTCGCTGTCGAACTGGGTGGAAATATGCTTGTCGGCCATGTGTGTCTTTCGCGTTCAGCCGAATCGGCCGGTGATGTAGTCCTCGGTCTCCTGCCGCGTGGGCTTGAAGAAAATCTGCTCCGTCTCGCCGACTTCGACAAGGTCGCCGAGGTACATGTAGGCCGTGTAGTCGCTCACGCGCGCGGCCTGCTGCATGTTGTGCGTGACGATGACGACCGTGTAGTCCGATTTCAGTTCGGCGATCAGCTCCTCGATCTTCGCCGTGGAAATCGGGTCGAGCGCAGAGCACGGCTCGTCGAGCAGCAGCACCTCCGGCTTGATCGCGATGCCGCGTGCGATGCACAGGCGCTGCTGCTGCCCACCCGAAAGGCCGGCACCGCTTTGGCCGAGCTTGTCCTTCACTTCGTTCCACAGCGCCGCCTTGCGCAGCGCCCATTCGACGCGCTCGTCCATGTCGGCCTGGCTCAGGTCATCGAAGAGGCGAACGCCGAACGCGATGTTGTCGTAGATCGACATGGGGAAAGGCGTGGGCTTCTGGAACACCATGCCGACTTTCGCCCGGATCAGCGCGACGTCCTGCTTCGACGTGAGCAGGTCTTCGCCATCGATCACGATCCGGCCTTCCGCACGCTGCTCGGGGTACAGCTCGAACATGCGGTTGAAGGTGCGCAGCAGCGTCGACTTGCCGCAGCCGGAAGGGCCGATGAAAGCCGTGACCTTCTTTTCCGGAATGTCGAGGTTGATGCTCCTGAGAGCGTGGAACCTGCCGTAATAGAAGTTCAGGTCCTTGACCGAGATCTTCGGCACTTCGGGAGCTTGGGTCGTGTTGTCCACGTGCTTTCCATTTATCAGGTGCGCGCGCGCGTCAGCACGCGCGCGAGGATGTTCAGGCCGAGCACGGCCAGCGTGATGATGAACACGCCCGCCCAGGCAAGCTGCTGCCAGTTTTCGTACGGGCTCATCGCGAATTTGAAGATCGTCACCGGCAGGCTCGACATCGGGCCTGAGAGGTCGCTGCTCCAGAACTGGTTGTTCAGCGCGGTGAAAAGAAGCGGCGCAGTTTCGCCGGCGATACGTGCGAGCGCGAGGAGCACACCTGTCACCACACCGGCGCGAGCAGCTCGCAACGTAATGCTCATGATGACGCGCCACTTGGGTGCGCCCAGCGCATACGCGGCTTCACGCAGGCCCGAGGGCACGAGCACCAGCATGTTCTCGGTCGTGCGGATCACTACCGGAATCACGATCAACGCCAGCGCCACAATGCCTGCCCAGGCCGAAAAACTCTTGAAGCGAGCGACGATCACGGCATAGACGAACAGGCCGATCACGATCGATGGCGCCGACAGCAGGACGTCGTTCACGAAGCGCGTGACCGAGCCCAGCCACCCCTTCGGGTCGTATTCGGCAAGGTAGATGCCCGCCATGATGCCGATGGGCGCGCCGACGAAAGTGGCGAGCATCACCATGAGGAACGATCCCCACAAGGCGTTCGCGATGCCGCCCGCTTCGTTCGGCGGCGGCGTCGATTGCGTGAAGGTGGCGATGCCCAGGCCGCCCACACCGAGCGAGATCGTTTCCCAAAGAATCCAGACGAGCCAGAAGATGCCGAAGGCCATCGCGGCGAGCGACAGCCCCAGTGCGATCTTGTTCACTCGCTTGCGTGCCATGTAGCGGCTCTCTCTTGCTTGCATGGCATCGGCTTTTTCCATGAGTTGCGCACCCGTGCCCATCACGACCTCGCTCCCTCGGCCTTGCGCAGGCGCGCGAGCAGAAGCTTGGACAGCGCGAGCACGACGAACGTGATGAAGAACAGCACAAGCCCAAGGTAAATGAGCGCGGCCTGATGCATGCCGCTCGAGGCTTCAGCGAACTCGTTGGCCAATGCGGACGTGATGCTGTTCGCGGGCTGGAAGAGCGACAGCGATTGGAGCTGGTTGAAATTGCCGATGACGAACGTGACGGCCATCGTCTCGCCCAGCGCCCTGCCGAGGCCGAGCATGATGCCGCCGACCACGCCGGTCTTGGTGAAAGGCAGGACGACCTTCGAGACGACTTCCCACGTGGTCGAGCCGAGCGCATAAGCCGATTCCTTGAGCATCGGCGGCGTCACTTCGAACACGTCGCGCATCACAGCTGCGATGAAGGGAATGATCATGATCGCGAGGATGATCCCCGCCGCGAGAATGCCGATGCCCACAGGCGGGCCGGAGACGAATGCGCCGAGCACCGGCACATCGGCAAAGAGCGATTGCAGCGGCTGCTGCACATATTGCGCGAGGATGGGCCCGAAGACCAGCAGGCCCCACATGCCGTACACGATGGACGGAACGGCCGCGAGCAGTTCGATCGCTGTGCCCAGCGGGCGCTTCAACCACGCAGGCGACAGCTCCGTGAGGAACAGCGCGATGCCGAAGCTCACCGGCACCGCGATGATGAGCGCGATCGCCGACGTGGCCAGTGTGCCGTAGATCATCACGAGCCCGCCGAACTCGCCGGACACCGGGTCCCACACATTGTTCGTGAGGAAGCCGAGCCCGTATTTCGCAATGGCCGGCCACGCGCCCACCACGAGTGAAGCGAGTATCGCCAGCAGGATTGCCAACGTGAGAAGGGCCGCCCCCTTGGCGGCCCAGGCGAAGAGCATGTCCGCGATTGGCGCGAGACGGCGCGGCGCCGAGGGGCGCGGCCTCATCTCGCGCTCGCGGGAGACGCCAAGCGTCCTTGCCAGCGTCGCATCGGCGGCGGGCAATGTCGTGCTCAACCTGCGTTCTTCCACGCGATCGGCTTGCCGGATGCGTCCTTGATCTGCGTGTCCCACAGGCGGCGGACCGCTTCCTTCACGCTGGCCGGCATCGGCACGTAGTCCAGATCATCCGCAGCCTTGTCGCCGCTCCTGTAGGCCCAGTCGAAGAACTTCATCACCGCCGCGGCCTGCGCGGGCTTGTCCTGCACCTTGTGAAGAATGATGTAGGTCGGGTTGGTGATCGGCCACGCATCCTTGCCGGGCTGGTCCGTCGTCACTTGGTAGAAGCTCTTCGACCAGTCTGCGCCCGCGGCCGCGGCCTTGAACGCATTGGCATCGGGGCGGACCCAGTTGCCGTCGTGGTTCTTCAGCAGCGTGTACGTCATCTTGTTCTGCTTGACGTACGCGTATTCGACATAGCCGATCGAGTTCGGCAGGCGGCCGAGGAATGCAGCGACGCCTTCGTTGCCTTTGCCGCCGGCGCCCGTCGGCCAGTTCACGGCCGTGCCTTCACCGACTTTTTCTTTCCACTCGGGGCTGGTCTTCGACAGGTAGTTCGTGAAGATGAACGTCGTGCCCGAACCATCGGCGCGGCGCACCACGGCGATCTGCGCATCGGGCAGCGGCACACCGGGGTTCAAGGCGATGATGGCCGGGTCGTTCCACTTCTTGATCTTGCCGAGATAGATGTCCGCGAGGACGGCGCCCGTGAGCTTCATCTGGCCGGGTGCGATGCCCTTGATGTTCACGACCGGTATCACGCCACCGATCACCGTGGGGAACTGCACCTCGCCCTTGGGTGCGAGGACGTCGTCCTTCTGCGGCATGTCGGACGCACCGAAGTCCACCGTCTTCGCGTCGATCTGCTTGATGCCGGCGCCGGAGCCGACGGATTGGTAATTGAGCTTGAAGCCGGTGGCCTTGTTGTAGTCGGAGGCCCACTTCGCATACAGCGGCGCCGGGAACGTCGCGCCTGCGCCGGTCACTTCCTGGGCCTGCGCGAAGCCGGCAGCGGCCATGGCAGCGGCGCCGATCAGCGCGAGTTTCGGGAAACGGGTCATGGTGTCCACCTCTGGATGGGCTGTTGGAATGAAGCGACTCTAGGAAGCTTTCGTGACATCCCCGTGACACAGGCCAGGTTTTCGATCGGGGATGTCATTGAGCGGTCACGCAGGTGTCACGTGCGTTTCGTAACGTCGGCACGACATGAACCTTTTCACTCGACGCCAAGCGGTTCTTGGCACCGCATCCGCCTTCATCGGCGCATCCGCCCTGGCCCAGCCGGGCAAGCCGGCAACCCCGGTCACCATCGCGCAGATCTTCGACACATCCGCCGCGCAGCAGGACGTCTCCAAGGACTTCCTCGTCGGCAGCCGCGCCGCATGGCAGGACATCAACGCGCGCGGCGGCATTCGCGGCCGGCAAGTGCAGCACCGGAACATGGAGGTCGACGGCACGCGAAACTCGGTGCGTGTCGCGATCGAGTCGATCAAGGCCGACGCGTCATGCGTCGCTTTGTGCGGCACGGCGGGCGACATCGCTGCGACACGCGTCGTCGAAACCCTGCGCAGCGAACAGCTCGCTGTTGCTCACGTCGCGCCGTGGCTGCAGAACTCCAGCACCGACGTGGATGACCGCACGTTTCCGATCTTCGCCGCGCGGCAGGAACAGGTCGCGCATGCGCTGAAGTCCCTGTCGGTCATGAGCATCACCGAGCTCGGCGTCGTGTACGCCTCCGAAGTGGAATTCGTCTCGATGCAAGAGGACGTCGCGCGTGTCGCGGCCGAATTGAAATTGAAGTTGCAGACCTTCCGTTCTGGCGGGGATCTGCAGCGCCTGGGCAGCAATCTCGGCCCATCGACGCCGGCAGTCGTGCTCTTCGTCGGCGGCACGCCCGAGCTCGTGCAGTTCACGCAGGGGCTCGATCGCCAGGCCCGCCAGCGCTATGTCGTCGCTCTCGCGGACGTGAACCTGCAGACCATGGTCCAGATGGGCGGTGCGCGCAATACGCCGGTGATCGCGACCCAGGCGGTGCCCGTGGTGAGCGCGAGCATGCCGATCGTGCGCATGTACCGCGACGTGCTCGGCCGCCTGTTCGACGAGCCGCCCACCGCACTCAGCCTCGCGGGTTTCATCGCCGCGCGCTATGCCTACGAAGTCCTGTCAGACATCGACGGTCTGGTCACGCGTCATTCGGCACTCGCGGCCTTCCAGCGCCGCGCCACGCTCGACGTCGGCGGTTATCGCGTCGCGTACGATCCGCGCAGACGCGGCGGCACTTACGTCACTCAATCGATGCTCACACAGGACGGACGCGTCATCGGTTGAGCCCCGCACCGCGGGGCCCGGTGTATGCTGGGTGATGCAAAACGGTACGTTGCTCGCCGCGGTCGACCTCGGCTCCAACAGTTATCGCCTGGAGATCGGCCGCTACGAACACGGCCAGGTCCGCCGCACGGAATACATCAAGGAAAC
>DATJJL010000063.1:0-12691 GCA_035492155.1 Ramlibacter sp.
TGGCAGCAAGGGCTATCCTTGACGAATGGACATGAAGACTTCACCCCTATCGCTGCTCAAGGACCCCAGCCTTCTGAAGACCGACGGTCTGATCGATGGCCAATGGATCAAGGGCGCGAAACGTTTCGACGTGCACGACCCGGCAACGGGCATCAAGCTTGCCGACGTCGCGAACCTCGGCCCCGCAGAAGCCGAGCAGGCCATCGCGGCCGCGAATGCCGCGTGGCCCGCATGGCGCAGCAAGACCGCGAAAGAGCGCAGCATCATCCTGCGCAAGTGGTACGACCTGCTGATGGCGAACCAGGAAGACCTCGGGCGCCTGATGACCGCCGAGCAAGGCAAGCCCTTTGCCGAAGCGAAAGGCGAAGTGGTCTATGGCGCAAGCTTCGTCGAGTGGTTCGCCGAAGAAGCCAAGCGCGTCAACGGCGAGACGCTGCCGCAGTTCGACAACAACAAGCGCATCCTCGTGATCCGCCAGCCTATCGGCGTTTGCGCGGCGATCACGCCGTGGAACTTCCCGCTCGCGATGATCACGCGCAAGGTCGCGCCTGCATTGGCTGCAGGCTGCCCGGTGGTGATCAAGCCCGCGGAGCTTACGCCGCTCACGGCGCTGGCTGCCGCTGAGCTTGCGATGCGCGCGGGCATTCCGTCGGGTGTGCTCAACATGGTTTGCGCCGACGGCGCGAACAGCATCGCGGTGGGCAAGGTGTTTTGCGCGAGCGACATCGTTCGGCACATCAGCTTCACCGGCTCGACCGAAGTCGGCCGCATCCTGGTGGCGCAAAGCGCGCCCACCGTGAAGAAGCTCAGCCTCGAGCTGGGCGGCAACGCGCCCTTCATCGTGTTCGACGATGCCGACATCGACTCGGCCGTCGAAGGCGCGATGGCCAGCAAGTACCGAAACGCCGGGCAGACATGCGTGTGCGCCAATCGCCTTTACGTGCAGGAAGGCGTGTACGACAAGTTCGTCGAGAAACTCGCTGCAAAAGTGAAGGCGATGAAGGTCGGCAACGGTTTCGAGGACGGCGTGGTGCAAGGTCCGCTGATCGAAGATGCCGCGATCGAGAAGGTCGAGCGTCACGTGAAGGACGCGCTGGCCAAGGGCGCGAAGATCGTCACCGGCGGCAAGAAGCTGCAAGGCCAGTTCTTCGAGCCCACCGTGATCTCCGGCGCGACGAGCGACATGCTCTGTGCGAAGGAAGAAACCTTTGGCCCGGTGGCGCCCGTCTTCAAATTCAAGACCGAGCAGGAAGCCATAGCTGCTGCCAACAACACCGAGTTCGGCCTGGCAAGCTACTTTTACAGCCGCGACGTCGGCCGAATCTTCCGCGTGAGCGAGGCGCTCGAATACGGCATGGTGGGTATCAACACCGGCATCATCTCCACCGAGCACGTGCCCTTCGGCGGCGTGAAGCAAAGCGGCTACGGCCGCGAAGGCTCGAGCCACGGCATCGACGAGTACGTCGAGATGAAGTACCTGTGCGTGGGGGACGTGCTCAAGTAGCCGTGCTTAGTGGTCCAACCACTCAGGTAAATCCATCGAGCCATGGAGGACGTGCAGCACGTCGATTTCGTGCGGCGTTTCCATGTAGAAAACCAGGTACGGAAACCGGGTCAACGGCCACGAGCGCAACCCGGGAAGCTGAAGCAAGTGGGCGTACCGCGGCGACCCTGTGCCCGGGTGTCGCGAGATGTGGGAGAACGCGACTTCGAGCGCATCCATGAATCTCGACGCGACCTCGGGCCCTGCGGTAATCAAGTATTGTTCGAAAGCTGCGTCGATATCGACGCCCGCGGTCGTGCGGGCAACAACGGGTTTGCCGGCCACGTTTCAGCGCGACTTTCGGCTTTTGGATGCGCTCTTCTGCTCCGCAGCTGCCTTCTTGATGCGATCCCTATAGGACTGGAAGTACGCCGCATCCGCCTCACCCACTTTCGGTGCTGCCATTGCCTCCAGCATGAGGTTGCGCAGGTGCAGCCTCTCCTGCTCGCGTCGAATGAGGTCCCGCAGGAACTCGCTGCTCGTGCCATAGCCGCGCTCGGCCACTTGCCGGTCGATGAATGCCTTCATCTCGTCGGGCAGGGAAATGTTCATCGTCGACATGAAGGCATTGTAGAGTGGCCTTGGCAAAAAATGGCAAGAATGCCAATGGCCCAGCAGCAACGCGGCCGTAGCTGACGCGCGGTGCCATGACTGATGCATTTCGCTTACACACATGAGGCGCGCTTGATCGGAAGAATCGCCGGAACCTTCCGAAGGAGTTCCCGATGGACCGGCGAAGCGCGATCTGCGCGGGCTTGGCGGCGTTGGTAGCCGCGTGCGGCGGCGGTGGCGGCTCGCCGGCGATCGACACCACCACCGATCCTGCACCCGCGCCATCATCGGCAGCCGCCCTTTCACCGAACGTCGCGTGCTGGGGCGACTCGCTCACTCCGGCCTTTGCCTTGAACCTGCAGATGCTCACGCCCGGTCGCACGGTATTCGACGGCGGATTTCTCGGGCAGACATCCACGTTCATCTCGGCGCAGCAGCTCGCCGACGCGTCGATGACACCGTGGATCAATGTGTTCTGGGAAGGCCACAACAACATCACCGATCCGGACACCATCAAAGCGGACATCGCCAAGTCGATCGCACACCTGGCCCCCGGCAATCGGCGGTTCATCGTGCTATCGCTCATCAACAACGCGTGGACCGCACCCAAGGGCACAGACAACTATGCGCGGGACATGAAGCTCAATGCCGACCTCGCGGCGCTTTACCCGGACAACTACCTCGACGTGCGCAGCCTGCTCGTTGCGCACTTCGACCCGAACGACCCGCAGGACGTGATCGACAACGCCAATGACGTCGTGCCCTCATCGCTTCGCTACGACGACATCCACATGCGCAACGACGGCTCGCTGCTGGTCGCGCAGGCGGTCAATCAGTTCATCGAAGCCAAGGGCTGGTGAGGCGATAGAATTGCCCGGCACCTGCGGGCGTCGTTCAATGGCAGGACCTGAGCTTCCCAAGCTCAAGACGTGGGTTCGATTCCCATCGCCCGCTCCATCTCCAAGGTGTTTTCGGAAATTGGCCGCATAAAATGCAAAATCGCAAAATACGCGGCCAATGGACTTCCTCCCCCTCCCTGACGGCGCTGCGCGCCAGCTGATCGACTCGACGACAGTCTTCGATGAGTACCAGCGCGTGCTCGCGCAAGGGCGCGCCTATGCGGGCGGCATGTATTGGAAACGCCAGGGCGATTACGAATACCTCGTCAAGACCCAGCCCGACGGCCGGCAGCGGCGCATCGGTGCGCGTTCGCCCGAAACCGAAGCGACCTACGCTGAATTCACCCGCAAGAAGACCGAAGTCGAAAACCGCCTGCGATCCATGCGCGAAGCACTGAAGGATGCGGAACGCCTGAACAAGGCCCTGAAGGTGGGCCGGGTGCCTACGCCGGTGCTCGCCATCCTGGATGCGATCGAGGACGCCGGCCTTGGAGAACACTTCGTCGTGGTCGGAACGCACGCGCTCTATGCGTACGAAACCGCAGCGGGCGTGCGCATCATCCAGGGCGCGCTGGCCACCCAGGACGTGGATCTGCTCTGGGATGCACGTAAACGCGTGCGCTTCATCACCGACTTGGGCAAGTTGGAAGTCTCAATGCTGCAAGTGCTGCAACGCGCGGACCCGACTTTCCAACGCAAAGAGGGCCAGAACGAAACTGCAATCAACGACCGCGGATTCGAGGTCGATTTCCTTCGCAGGCAACCCGAGGCAGACGATCCGCATCCTTTCCGGTTTTCGGACGACGAAGACGATCTTTGGCCCGTTCAGGCCGTGAGAGCGTCCGTTCTGACAACCGCCCGGCGTTTCGATCACGTTGTGGTCTCAGCCACCGGTCACATGGCCTTGATGCGCACGATCTCACCGGCTGCGTTCGTGGAATTCAAGCGCTGGATGGCGTCCAAAGCGCCGAAGCGGGAGCCCATAAAGCGCCGACGTGACCTCAGGCAAGCTGATATCGTGCAGGCACTTCTTGACCAACATTTATTGCCTGCAATTTGAGCATTCCACTCCCGGGCCTCTATCGGTATAGTCCAGCCCAACAGGGCGCGAGCCCAGGCGGAGACTAGCCTATGAGCCGTACCGAGGAGATGCTCAGCGAAGTCGCTTCCGGCGATGCACCGCCGGAAGGCCACCTGCCCCGTCTGGCCGCGATGGTGTTCACCGACGTCGTCGGCTACTCCGCGCGCATGCAGGCCGATCCCAAGGAAACGATCGCCGCGGTCCAGGCCGATTTCGATCGCATGCGCGCGCTGGCGGCGGAGCACGGCGGCGAAGTCCTCAACACCATGGGTGACGGCATGATGCTGTCATTCGGAAGCGCCGAAGCGGGAATGCGTTTTGCGCTGGCGATGCAAACGGAATTCGGCGAGCGGTATGCCGCGCCCGGCGGGCGCAAGAGCCTGCAGCACCGCGTGGGTATCCACATCGGCGACGTGTACCGTGTGGAAGGCGGGCACATGGCGGGCGACGGCGTGAACATCGCCGCGCGGCTCGAGCCGCATGCGCCGCACGGCGGCATTGCGATCAGCCAGCTTGTCTACGATTTTTGCAGGGGCAAGGTGCAGATGCGGCCCCAGCTCATTGGCCCGCGAGCGCTCAAGAACATCGCCGAGCCGATGATGGTGTGGCGCGTGGTGCCCGAGGTCACCCAGCGCGCGGTGGTTCGCCCCATCACGCAGGAGCCCGAAGAAGCTGCGCCGAGTGCATTCGTCTCGCGCGTCGCGTGGTTCACTTTTCTTATCGTGCTGTTCTACATCTTCTGGCCGTACAAGGACCGTTTGATGCAAATGGATTTCGCCGGTGTGTTCCGCGACCTCTGGCACAAGTTCCAGTCGATGACCTAGGGCGCAGCCCTTCCCGCTTCCGCACGCAAGGCAGCCGCCATCCCGGCAGCGAGATCGAGCCGGCGCACGAGCCAGGGCGTCAAGTCCTGCTCGAAAGGATCGGGCAGGTTGTCGGGAGCGCCGGCATCGGCAACGGCGGCCGCGGCCGCGGCCTCGCCCTTGCCCGCGAGAGCGGACGCGATGCGCTGCGCCGACTGGCCCAACGCGACACCAATTTCACCGGTGCGCAGTCGATCGCGCCGCTGCAGCAGCATCGTTTTCACGGCCGTGAGTTGCGCAAGCAATAGGTAGCTGAGGGCCAGCACACGTTCCAACACCTGCATCGGCGGCTGCACGGCGCGCGGCTCGGACACGGCACGTTGCGCCGCCTGCGACAGCGCAGACAAGCTGTCGTACACCTCGCGCCGCGCGAGGCGCCACGCAAGCTCCGCGCGGTTGTCGATGGCGGTGAGCTGGCCGAGCGCCAGCGCTTGCTCGGCATGTCTGGCCTGCGCCTTGAGCACGCGCGCGACGAGCGCAGGAATCTGCCCGCGCTCCCACGACGGAAGCACATAGCTGAAGACCCACGCGATCGCGACGCCGATCAGCGTGTCGCCGATACGCTCGCCGACCTCGAACACGGGCGACACACCCGCATTCAGCAAATGCGCTTGCAGAAGCGCAAGGATGGTCGCCGCAACGGCAGTGACGAGGTAACGCCGCACCGCGAAGGCATGCGCAGTGGCCTGCGCAAGCGTGACGACGATCAGCAGCACGCCGGCCGGCACTTTCGCAAAGAGCACCAAGCCCGCGATCACGCAGCCCATGAGCGTCCCCGCCACACGGCTGTTGCGGCGCTCCAGCGTTTGCGCAAGGCTGCCGCGCAGGACGACGACGATCGTGAGCAACACCCAATAATCGTGCGTGCCCCACGGCAGCACCAACGCAACGGCCTGCCCTGCAGCGATGGCGAGTGCTGCGCGTATTGCGTGCCGCAGCGGCGGCGCGTCCCAGCGCCACAGCTGCACGAAAGGCTTGATCGACCAGTTCGTCGGACTCACGAACAGCTGCCACGCCGTGCGCACGATCGCGATGTCGGGCTCGCGATCGCCACGCGCCAGGGCGATGACACGCTCCACTTCCTCGTGGATGTGGCGCACCCGGCCCGTGAGTGAACGTGCGAGCAGGCTCGTGCCTTCGGGCGGCTCGACGGCCGGGCGCACGAAGGGCTCGGGTTCGCGCCCGAGCAGCAGCGCGTCGCACAGCGCTTCCACTTCACCGGCGAGCGAATCGATTTCGCGTCCGAGCGCGGCAAGGAATTCGCTCTGCGATTCGTCGGCCTTCAGCGGTTCGAGATCGAGCGCACACGCTGCCAGGTGATCTCGCATGTCAAGGATCTGCAGCAGCATCGCCGCAAAGCGCTGGCGCCGCGGCGTGCTTGGCGACTCGAGCAGGATGTTGCGCGACGCTTGCAGCTGGTCGGCCAACCCTGCTTGCACGCGGATGAGGCCCGCAAGGAATTTCGCGTCGTCGCCGCGCGTCATGAACTGGCGCGCCTGCGTGCGCATCAGGCGCGCGACGAGCAGCAGCGAATCCATCATCGTGAGCGTGCGATACCTTGGGTTGAGCAGTTCGTTGACGATCAGCGAATAGACGAGATACAGCCCGACGCCCAGCGAGAAATGCAAAGTGGATTCGAGCGCCTCGCGATGACCATCGCTTTGCGGCACGGCCAGCGCGAAGATCATCGAGAACATCACGGAGATCGACACCGGCAGGCCGCGCTTGCCCCAGGCTGCGCCCAGGAAAGCAAAGAACGTGGCGCTCACGAGAAACGCGGTCAGCCATACCGCATCGCCGCGCAATTCCTGCACGGCCCAGAAAAGCGGGATGCCGAGCACGGCTGCAGGCAGCAACTGCGCGAGCTTGCCGCGCTTGGGCGAGACCTGGTCGGGCGGTGTCACGACGATCACGCCGACGGCCGCCGTTGCCGATGCGAGCGGCCCGAAGAAAAGGCCGACGATGGCGGAGACCAGCGGGATGCCCAGCGCAGTGGCCAGGCCGTTTGTCACGTAGGAGCTCAGCGCGATTCGCACGGCTTTGCGAAAGGCGGTGGGTGCGTCGTGCAGGCGGGGCATCGACGCGATTGTGCCCGCGCCGTCAGCCGGCGAAGTTCAGCTCGACACCGTTGCCGGCCGGGTCCTGCACGAAAAGCTGCTTCACCGTGGCGCCGGGCACATCCGATTTGCGATAGCTCACGTTGCGCGCCTTCAACCGCGCTTCGAATTCTTCGATGCCTGTGCACGTGAACGCGACGTGGTCGAGCGTGCCGGCGGGCGGCGCCGATGTTTGCTGCGCGGATGTTTCCACGAGATGCACCACCGGCATGTCGCCCGCATAGAGCCAATGCCCCGGGAAATTGAACGCAGGCCTTGCGCCTTCGTGCAATCCGATCACGTCGACATAGAAGTCGCGAACGCGCCCGATCAGCGGCTGGCCGGCGCGGATGTTGTAGTGGTTCAGACCTGTGGCGGGCATCGCGGATTTATAGCACCGGCGCGTGCTCGGTGCTCAATGGAAATCGCGGCTCGTCGCGCGCGACTGTTCACCCAGACGGCCGAGCATGGGCGTGAGGTCTTCGAGCCAGTCGGCAACGAGATGGCACACATTGCCGCCGCTTTCCACGTCGCGCTGCCACGTGCCGTGCACGGCAAGCAACTTGGCACGCAGCAGCGGGTCGCGCCATTCCTCGCGAACGGATTTCCAGACGATGACGTTCACGGGCCCGGTCTCGTCCTCCAGCGTAACGAAGATCGTGCCGTTCGCCGTCTGCGGCTGCTGGCGCACGGTGACGATGCCGCAGGCCGCGACGCGGCGTCCATTGGGGAGCTTTTGCAATTGCTCCGCATTGAGGAAGTGACGTTTCGCCAGCTTCGGCCGCAAGAGCGCGAGCGGATGGCGCCGCAGCGTGAAGCCGAGCGACGCGTAATCGAACACGATCTCCTCGCCCTCTTTGGCCGGCGGCAGTTCGATCGGTGCTTCGTTGATCGGGGCACCTCGCAGCAACTCGGGCGGCTTTCTCTGCGCGGACGCCTCCCACACTTGTTGACGGCGATGGCCCGCGAGACAGAGCAACGCGTCGGCCGCCGCGAGTGCCTTGAGGTCGCGCGTGTCGAGCGCCGCGCGCAGCGTGAGGTCTTCGACGTTGAGAAAAGGCTCGTTGCCGCGCACTCTTGCGATGCGCTTGCCGGCCTCTTCGCTCAGGCCGCCGACATAGCGCAGGCCGAGGCGAACTTCTGTCACCCCGGCGCAGGCCGGGGTCGTTGGCGGTGAATGGTCCACGTTCGGTTCAACAGCCGGCGACCCCGGCCTTCGCCGGGGTGACAAGGTGCAGTCCCAGTCGCTCATCGACACATCCGCCGGCAGCACGACGACGCCATGCCGCTTCGCATCCTGAATCAGCTGCGACGGCGAATAAAAACCCATCGGCTGCGAATTGAGCATTGCGGCGAGAAAGCATTCGGGCTCATGGCACTTGAGCCAGCTGCTCTTGTACGCGAGCAGCGCGAAGCTGTAGGCGTGGCTTTCGGGGAAGCCGTATTCGCCGAAGCCCTGGATCTGCCGGAAGATCTGCTCGGCGAATTCGAGCCGATACCCGTTGGCCAGCATGCCGCCCGTCACGCGGCTGTGAAACTTTTCGACGCCGCCCTTGCGTTTCCACGCAGCCATCGCTCGGCGCAACTGGTCGGCCTCCGATGCGGAAAAGCCCGCGGCCACCATCGCGATCTGCATCACCTGTTCCTGGAAGATCGGCACGCCGAGCGTGCGGCCCAGCGCTTTCTCCAATGCAGGCTTTTCGTATTCGATGGGCAGGCCTTGCGCGACACGCTCGCGAGCCTTGAGGTAAGGATGCACCATGCCGCCGGAGATCGGCCCCGGCCGCACGATCGCAACCTCCACGACGAGATCGTAAAAACGCGTGGGCTTCAGGCGCGGCAGCATCGACATCTGCGCGCGGCTTTCGATCTGGAAGACGCCCACCGTGTCGGCGGCGCGGATCATCTCGTACGTCTTCTCGTCGGCGTTAGGGATGTCGTAGATCGTGAAAGGCTCGCCGCGGCGCTGCGCGACGAATTCGAGACAGCGGCGAATCGCGGTGAGCATGCCCAGCGCGAGCACGTCAACTTTCATCAGGCCCATGTCCTCGAGATCGTCCTTGTCCCACTGGATGACGGAGCGGTCTTTCATGCTTGCGTTCTCAACAGGCACGAGCCGCGTGAGCTTCGTCTGCGTCAGCACGAAGCCACCGACGTGCTGGCTCAAATGGCGTGGAAAGCCCATGAGGCTCCACGTGAGCTCCATCCATTGGCGCGCGAGGTGATCGCTGATCGGCGTGTGCGTGAGCTCGGCCAATTGCGTGAGCCGCTGTGTCGCGAGCTTTTCCTCGAACCAGTGATGGTCCTTCGCAAAAGCATCGATCAACACTTCGGGCACACCCAGCGCCTTGCCGACATCGCGGATCGCGCTGCGCGTGCGATACGTGATGACGACCGCAGCAATGGCCGCACGGTCGCGGCCGTACTTGCGATAGATGTACTGGATGACGTCCTCGCGCCTTTCGTGCTCGAAGTCGACATCGATGTCGGGCGGCTCGTTCTTGCGATCGACGCTGATGAAGCGTTCGAGCAGCGGCTCCGAATCCATCGGGTCCATCGCCGTGATGCCGAGGCAAAAACACACGACCGAATTCGCCGCCGAGCCTCGGCCCTGGCAGAGGATGCCCTGGCCGCGCGCATAGCGCACGATGTCGTGCACCGTGAGGAAGAACATCTCGTAGCGGCACTGCGCGATGAGCGCGAGCTCTTTTTCGACGAGGCGGATCACCTTGTCGGGGATGCGCTGCGGATAGCGTTGCCGCGCGCCTTCGTAGGTCAGCGCGCGCAATGCTTCGCTGGGTGTCATGCCCGGGGGCACGGTCTCCAGCGGATAGTTGTATTTGATCTCCTCGATGTTGAAGCGGCACTTGTCGGCTACTTCGATCGTCGCGGCGAGCAAGTCGGCAGGGAAGATCTCCGCGAGCCGCTTTCGCTGGCGCAGGTGCCGCTCGGCATTGCCTTGCAATTCGAACCCGCATTCGGCCACGGGTTGGCCCATGCGCACGGCCGTGATCACGTCCTGCAAGGGCTTGCGCGATCGCACGTGCATGTGCACGTCGCCTGCGGCCACTAAACGCACGCCCGTGGCTTCGCCTGCCTCGCGCATGCGCGCGAGCCACAGGTCGTCGTCGATGAGGGACGGCAACTCGACGGCGAGCCAGAGCCTGTCGCCGAACAAATCGCGCAGCGCGCGAAGGCGCTTCACGTCGAACGCGTCGCGCTTCGGCGCCCACAAAATCTGGCAGCCGAGCAGCAGCGACATGTCATCCCGGCGAAGGCCGGGATCGTTGGCGCATCCATTGCCGGCGACCCCGGCCTGCGCCGGGGTGACAGCATATTCACCCTTCTTCGCGCTCATGCGCGCGGCGGTGATGAACTCGCACATCCCGCCCCAGCTTTGCAGGTCGCACGCGAGCGCGATCAAGCGCCCGTCGCCCATGTCGAACTCCGAGCCGAAGAGCAACCTGAAAGGCCGCAGCCGCTGCTCGCCGGTTTCCTTCTCGAGCTTGTCGATGAACTCGCGGTATTCCTTCCACCCGCTGTGCGCGCGCACGACGCCGGCCACGGAACATTCGTCGGTGATCGCGAGCGATTCGTAGCCGAGGTCGTACGCGCGCCGCACGAGCTCCTGCGGATGCGACGCGCCACGCTGGAAGCTGAAGTTGCTGATGCAATGCAGCTCCGCGTATTTCGGCAGCGGGTCGGGCCCGCCGGAAATCACGGGCGGCAGATCGCGCTCTTCGTCCAGCGGCGCGGCGTGAGGCTTGATCGGTTGCTCAGGCATACAGGCCCTGCAAGTACCAGCGCGAAGCGCCTTCGCCGACGGGCCGCTCGCGAAAGATCCACACCAGGCCCGCTTCGCTGCTGCGTGCGATGAAGTAATCGCGACAGGCGGGGCCGCCCTCCTCCCACCACGCGGTCTCGACGCGATAAAGGCGCGTGAGCCGGCGCAGCGGGCCGCCGTAATGCGGCACGTCGGATTTCGTTTCGAGCTCGATCGGCTGGGGCAACAGCCATGTGGGATAGAGGGCCTCGGACGCGGCGCAAGGCGTAGCGCCGGCTGCATGCGAACGCGCGGGCTTCCACTCCTCCATCTGCTCAGGACGATGGTCTTCATGCTCGACGCACACGAGCACGTTGTTCTCACCCAGCCGCACGCTCAGGCGCTCGACGAATTCATGCAGCTTCTCACCGGGCTTGTTGTCCTCGGGCAGCAGGCTCGCAGGGATGCCGCCCCAGGGCACGGTCTCGATCGTGCGGATGCGCAAATGATTCGCCGGCGCGGAGATCGACGTGCGCGACAAGTGCTCGTTCACGAGCTTGCGCACATGCGCCATGTCCTGCGTGGGTTGCGCGGTGCGCACTTGCAGCATCTCGGTGGGAGGCAGCATCTTGCCGTTGAGCCGCCGCAAGTCGAGCGTCCATTCGAGCTCGATCGCGAGCACGCCGCGATTGCGCGCCTTCAGCCACAGCTGCAATTGCGACAGCAGGCGCTGCGCTGTCCACATCAGCTCGGGCGCGGTGGTGGCAAGCGCCATGAGCTCGTGCTTCACGTCGAAGCTTTCGGGCAACGTGATCCATGCATGCGATTCGGGCGCCTCGCCATAGGCGCGATCGAGCGCGTTGACAAGCTCCGCACCGAAGCGCCGCGACAAGCCCGCACGCGGCAACGCGCGCAATTGGCCCCACGTGCGACAACCCATGCGCTCGAGGATGCCCGCATGCGGCTGCGCGGCGGTGAGCGTGTCTATCGGCAGGCCGTCGATGGAGGGCGGCTTTGCTTCGCCGCGCTGCTTCAGCCGCAGCAGCGCGAGCGCGACCTGCGCCGTGGCAGCGCCGGCCAACATCGCGGGCGAGAGCGCATCGCCGGTGTCGAGCAGGCGTGCGAGCAGCTTGCGCCGCCCGCCCCACAGCCTTTGCGTGGCCGACACTTCGAGCACGAGCGCTTCATCCAGCCAAGCCACGCGCGGCGTGAACGCGAGCGCATGCCAGCCCCACACGGTGCGCTCGCCGTCATCATCATGACGTGAGAGTGAGAGTGCGATCCAGTACATGCGATCGGTCCGTGTTCGTTGGAGTGGCCTCGCTGCGTGTGCGGCGCGATTCGAGCAGGTGTCGCAGGCGCATCGGTTGCGACGGCAGCTCGATGGTTTCCGCGAGCGGCGGCCCGCGGCGCTTGAGGATGTGCACGCGCAGCTCCTCGGTTTCCTCCAGTTCGATACGCACGCGCGCGGGCGACGATTCGTCCTTCCATTCGATGTCGCGAAAGACGAAGAGCAATTTGCCGTGCTGCGCGGCAGCCAGATGCAGGCGGCGCAGATCCGTTGCACGACAACGCGGCAGCCACGCCATGACGCCGGCAACGTCGGCGCAGCGCAAGGCTTGTTCACCCGCCCACATCGCCGCTTGCGCGCGCGGCGCCTGCACCTTGAGCAGCCGCGACGGCGCGAGCCCCTGCGCCTTCAGCGCCGGGCCGAAAGGCAGGTGCGGCGGATTGACGAGGACGATGGGCCCGCCTTCATCGGCCGTGGCATGCACGAGCGAAGGCAGCAGCAATTGCCATGCATGCCGCCCCGCGCGCCGCTGCAAAATCTCGATGAGGTTTCCCACCGGCCAGCCGCCGCCCGGCAACTGTGCGTCGAGCGCGGCATGGCCCG